>CAZYFO010000023.1:14464-26376 GCA_964646955.1 uncultured Bacteroidaceae bacterium
ATATTCTCCTCACGATCACCAGGTAGCATATCGATCACCGGTATTTCAATCATAGTATAGCACCCCGGTGTCTGAAGCATAGAAGCACGAGCTACATTGACCAGAATCTGAGCTGTAAGAGCCGGATTGTTGATTTTCATATCAAACTCAAAGAGTTGGTTCTGGGTCATACCGGAGACTCCCTTACGAACCAGGTTAACACCGTGTCCCATATCTTTAAGACTATCAACCGAGTCCACCTTTGTAACATGCGTTTCGTCATTTACAAAATAAGGATCCGACTTGATAGCTGCAGCTACATCTTCAAATTTGTATCCGTCTTTAAGCTCAATATAAACCATTCTACGATGTATTCCTGTTCCCACGGGAATTGTCATTGAAAGAGCATCTTTCACACCCGGTACAGCCTTAACTGCAACCGTATGTCCCATAGACATGCCAGGACCGAAATTTGTATAGCTTACACCCTTTGGTGCCATACTCTGCATCAATGCACGAACAATAGAATCCGATCCCGGATCCCATCCTGCGGAAAGAACTGAAACACGGCCGGCAGCCTTGGCTACTTTATCAATACGCTTTTTTGTTTCAAGAATAAGTGTATGAATATCAAAACTATCAACAGTATTTATCCCTAATGGAAGAATTTGTAAAGCATATTCTTCTGCGTTTCTACTTGGCACTGCGAGGATGGCAACATCGGGTTTAGGGAGTTCAGTAATCTCTTTTACCACCTTGTAATCAGCAAGTTCAGCAGGCATTTCTGCGTTTCCGTTTCTGCGAACAATACCTACAATATCAAAATCAGGCGCAGCTTGAAGTGCTTCGAGTACATATTGTCCGATATTTCCATAGCCCACAATGGCTGCTTTAATCTTTATCATTTTGTTACCTATTTAGAAATTATTCGAGCGCAAAGTTACAAATAATAAGATATTGATAGCATATTGGTAAGAAAAAACTGTTTAAGAACTATCAATATTAACAAACGATATATATATCAATAAGTCTACTAAATAAATACGAGAATAGGTGTCTTACAATTGTATAGTCATTCCATAAACACTATCTCTCAAAAAAGCTCCGTACGAGTCAATTGAATCAAAAGAGGCCTGCCTTTCAACAGATATCGGCTCTCCTATCCCAAGGCGTACTTGTTTACCGCGTTTGTTAAAAACCTCTGCAGGCAATCTCATCAACCTGACCTTCCAATGAATAAGACCAAGTGAATAAAAGAATTTGGAATTACCATCAAAGAATCTCACCGGCACTATAGGTACTTTTACCCTACGAATTAACCTTATTGCCTCAGTCTGCCACTTTCTATCCCTAACGCAGCAATCCTTTAAACTGAAATCCGATACCGCACCGGAGGGGAACATTCCAACCGGATGGCCTTCTTTAATATGATAAACCACATGACGGATACCTTCAATGCTATCTATCGTAGGCGAATGCTTTTCTTCTCCATTAGGAATCACAGTTATGAAGTTCTGACTCATACGCTCTACAATACCGAGAAATTTATTTACCATCAGTTTATAATCGGATCTGATATGGCCAAACAAATCCGTCAGTATCACACCGTCAATACCGCCATAAGGATGATTGCTTATAGTAATAAAAGGTCCTTCCGGCAACTTTTCCAGATTTTCTTTTCCCAATACGGAATAATCAACACCGATATCTTTCAAAATATGACTAGCAAATTCGGGGCCAAAATAAGCCTCGTTTCTTTGGTAAAGTTTATTTACATCATCAACTGCAAGGGTATGCATTAGAAAACGGGCAAAAGCATTTCCTAAACGGCCTTGAAAAGCCGGTGATATTTTCTCTATCTCTTTAAGGGAAAGCATTTCCATATTATTCATCTTTTTTCGGATCAATCTTATTGTAATACATTGTATCACGAATAATAGTAACTACATATATAGTCAATAGCAACAGCAAGATACCCATACCGGCAAAATCAAATATCCCAAATTGGAAGTTCTGTTTAAGAAGCATCAACTCACATGAATAATCACGCAGTGGTCTTATAAAAGCGAATAAAGTATTTACAGTAATAATTATCAGACGAAACTCTGTTGGCCCCATTTTTGCATATGTCAGTTTGAACTCACCGCGAAGATGTACATTCATGCTTACATTCAGCGACAAAGCCATATAAACCACGAACAGCAAAAGAGCTATATTCATGTTCAAAAGAGATGAGATGCCGACACCGAAAAACATAATGAACTCATTCACTACATCCATCGAATGATCCAAATAATAACCGTACAAGGGACGTTGTTTATTTCTTACTCTTGCAATTGTTCCGTCTAAAGAATCACCATACCAATTTACGATAAGCCCAAAGGTAGACAGCCATAAAAAATTATAATTGAAATCATAAAGAATATATCCCGCAGAAATAAGCAATGCTCCCAAGAATCCAACAAATGTCATAAAGTCTGATGTCATCCATGCCGGTTGCCGGTTTGCCAACCATATCAATGCTTTCTTTTCTACCTCATTTAACATAGAAGTTTGGATTCTTACCACTTGTTTTCTATTCATAATCAATATATTAATATAAAACCAATGCAAATTGAGACTGGAGACAAGTTCATAGGTACTCTATGCAAAGCTACTCATCTTCGCTTGTCAAAAATAATAACAAAAATAGTTTAAAGCAATTCATTATGACATATTTGACAGAAACAGCGACCTTTTGAAAATAAATAGAGCAATAAATATTCTTCTCGCGCGTTTATAAGATAAGAATTTCGAGGCTGTTCAAAAATATTTTTTCGGTATGGTAACAGCATCGCATATATATCAAATTTCATCACATAATTATGATTGAATTTATTCAAGGAAAAATAGACGAACTGCAACCCACTCAAGCAGTCATTGAGACAGCCGGAGGTGTGGGCTATGTATTAAATATATCTCTATGTACCTACTCTGCCATTCAAGGAAAGTCTCAAATACGTCTTTATGTACACGAAGCTATACGTGAGGATGCATATATACTGTACGGATTCAGCGAAAAGAGAGAAAGAGACCTTTTCCAGATGTTGATTTCAGTTCCGGGCATAGGAGGCAGTTCCGCCCGAATGATACAATCTGCCTTTTCTCCAAATGAGCTTATCGAGATTATCAGTACGGGAAACGACACCCAGTTGAAAAAAGTAAAGGGGATTGGCTCAAAGACCGCCCAACGCATAATAGTAGATCTTCACGACAAGATTGCTCTTGGTGGAGATTCCGATCAGACAGTCAATCTCATTGGCGGTACAACTTCCAATAAAGTCGTTGATGAAGCTGTAGCAGCACTGACCATGTTAGGTTTTCAACAAACTGCTTCTCAGAAGACAGTACAATCTATCGTAAAGGACCATCCTGATATCACCGTCGAAGCCGCGATAAAAGAGGCCCTAAAACATATCTGAAATAAACTGAGAATCCCGATGCGTCTTTACAAACTGTTATCCGTAGTAGTGATACTTATCGGCTCCTGCTTATACGGGAGCCGTAGTTCTCTTTATGCCCAGACAGTAGAAGAGAGCAAAACAGACACACTTAGAGTAGCACGTTTCAGAGTCAGCAAGACTACACCCGAGAGCAGCAAGGACCTCTCTTCAGAATTATCCGCCGATCTAAAAACTCCGGAAAATCTTATTGAAACTACAGAATACGATGAAAAAGACAATGCCTACAAGGTGGGTGTAAAGTTAGGTGAAGACTATCTGAGTGTGCCAATACTCATGACTCCTGAAGAGTATAACCGCTGGAACATGAACCGTTCCATGCAGTCGTATTTCAAAAGCAGAAACCAAGAGGCTTTTCAAAATGCCGGCAAAGACAAGTTCGACTTTACAGACATGAAGTTCGATTTGGGACCTGCTGAGAAAATCTTCGGGCCAGGTGGAGTACAGATTAAAACAAAAGGTTCGGCAGCCATCAAATTGGGAGCGAACAGAAATGTCGTAAAGAATCCTTCTCTTGCAACTCAGAACAGAAAAACCTTCGGATTTGATTTTGATGAACAGATTAATCTAAGCATCAATGCCAGTGTCGGTGATAAAATCAGCATGGACATGAATTACAATACCGAGGCAACATTCAATTTTGACACAAAGAAAATAAGATTGCACTATGAAGGTAAAGAAGATGAAATTATCAAACTTTTCGAAGCCGGAAATGTAAGTTTCCCAACAAACTCATCGCTTATTCAAGGTGGCACATCTCTCTTTGGAATACGTACAGATCTGCAATTCGGTAAGTTAAAACTTCAAACTGTCATTTCTCAGAAAAACTCATCTTCCTCTACAGTCAGTTCTCGTGGAGGAGAACAGTTGACTGATTTTGAGATAGAAGCCAGCAGCTACGACGAAAACCGTAACTTCTTCCTGGCACACTATTTTCGTGATAACTACGACCGTAATATGGCAATGCTGCCAAGCATTACCTCAGGCATTAAGATAACACGTGTCGAACTATGGGTTACAAATAAACGAAGCAGTTACGACAGCCCACGAAACATAATAGCTTTCACCGATCTGGGTGAAACTCGACATATTAGTAACGACAGATGGTCCGTGTCAGGTGGTCCCGAACCGGAAAATAATGTCAATACACTATATTCCGACATATCCAACAACTATCCCAATTCACGCGACATAGACCGTGTCGCTACTACATTAGGAACATTTCTATCCGGCAGCAATGATTACGAAAAGATCTCCAATGCCCGAAAATTGACCTCCGAGGACTACACGATTAATAGCACATTGGGCTATATCTCGCTCAGGTCTGCTCTTACCTCTGATGAAGTCCTGGCGGTTGCTTATGAATATACCTACAATGGAAGGACATATCAGGTCGGAGAATTCTCATCTGATATAACCGACTCCGGCAAAGCACTATATGTCAAGTTGCTTAAATCAAATTCAAACACCCCTGGTACAGGAACATGGGATTTGATGATGAAAAACATCTATTCGTTAGGTAGCGGCTCATTAAGCAAAAAAGAGTTTAAGCTGGATGTCTACTATGCCAGTGACAATACCGGTAGCCGTCTTACATATCTGCCTGAACAGACTCTGAAAAACCGGACTCTTCTGAAAATAATGAATCTGGACCGTTTGGATGAGAAACAGGCAGCACGCTCAAACGGAGCATTTGACTACATCGAAGAGTACACAGTACAGTCTTCGACGGGAAGAATAATATTCCCGGTGGTAGAGCCCTTCGGAAGCCATCTAAAAAAAGTAATCGGGAACGATTCCATTGCGGACAAATATGTATTTCAGGAATTGTACGACTCTACTAAAGTTGTTGCAAAACGTATTGCCGAAAAAGACAAGTTCTTACTCATAGGCCGATATTCCGGTTCTTCAAACAGTGTCATTCAGTTGGGTTCCACCAATATCCCGAAAGGGTCAGTTATTGTGACTGCGGGTGGCGCTACACTTGTAGAGAACGGTGATTATATCATTGACTACAGTATGGGAACGGTCACTATCATCAATCAAAACATAATAGATGCCGGCACTTCAGTAAGCGTTCAGATGGAGAGCAACACAGAATATAGCATGCAGCGTAAAACCATGACAGGTTTAAACTGGATCTATGACTTCAACGAGAATCTGCAATTGGGCGGAACACTGCTTCACCTCAATGAACGACCATTGACAAGCAAGGTATCCATGGGTGACGAGCCATTGGTCAATACCATGTACGGACTCAATCTTAACTGGAAACACGAAAGCCAGGCAATAACAAACATCATTGATCTGCTTCCGTTTGTCAATGCAACCAAACCTTCATCGATTAAGTTCTCAGCGGAAATGGCAAAACTTAAATCGGATGTTTCTGACAAAGTACAAGGCAACTCATCTTACATAGATGATTTTGAAGCAGCAGAAAGTGGTATTGACATAAGCCGTCCCTCTGCATGGTCCCTGTCCGGTGTTCCTACCGGCCAGACCGGATATAACCTATCAAATGATGTACGCTCCGGTTATAACAGAGCATTATTGAACTGGTTCACAATTGACCCGCTCTTTACACGTCGAAACTCATCTCTCACCCCGGCACATATAAAGAGTGATATGGATCAACTTTCCAATCACTACGTCAGAGAGGTATATGAGCGGGAATTATTCCCAAACAAGGAATCCATCTCAAGCGAATCGACTACTCTATCCGTACTCAATTTGGCTTACTACCCGAACGAAAGAGGCCCATATAACCTCAATCCGGATGTGACGCCTGAAGGATATTTGAATAATCCTGCCGATAACTGGGGTGGTATAATGAGAAGCCTGTCAACTACCGATTTTGAAGCTGCGAACATAGAATATATTGAATTCTGGATGCTGGATCCATTCATCTATGACACTAATTCGTCAGGAGGAGACCTTTACATTAACTTGGGTGAGGTTTCGGAAGATGTGCTGTCGGATGGAAAGAAATTCTTTGAAAACGGCCTGCCTGTAGACGGAGACACAAAGAAATACGCTGAAACCGTATGGGGCAAGGTACCTACGGTCTCAAGTTTGGTTTATGCCTTCGACAACAGCAGTGCCAATAGCAGAAAAATGCAGGATGTCGGATTGAACGGCATTTCTACTGAAGATGAACGTACCTATCCTGCTTATTCAGACTATCTGAGTTCTATACAAGGCAAGGTGTCCGCCGATACTTACAAATCTTTCTATGATGACCCTTCAGGTGATAACTATCACTATTTCCGAGGCAACGATTATGATGATGCAAAAATGTCCATATTGGACCGATACAAGAAATATAACGGCACTGAGGGTAATTCTCCTAACAACAAAGATACCAACGAAAGTTTTGACCAGTCTTCAAAGACTACACCCGATATGGAAGATGCCAACAGCGACCATACTTTGGATGAATATGAGAAATTCTTCCAATACCGTATCTCACTGCGCCCCTCTGATCTCACGGTAGGTAAGAATTATATCAGCGACAAACGCGAGGTTAAAGTCAAACTGCGCAATGGAAAGACAGAATCGGTAAATTGGTACTGTTTCAGAATACCGGTAGATGAATACGAAAAAGCCGTAGGATCAATTCGTGACTTCAGTTCTATCCGCTTCATGCGTATTTATCTGACCAATTTCACTGATGAGACTCATATTCGTTTCGGTACAATGGAACTGATGACAAGTCAGTGGAGAAACTATGAACAACCTATCGCTAGTTTCTCAAACGAAAGACCTACAGTGTCAGGACAACTCTCTGTCACATCTGTAAACATAGAAGAGAACGGCGATCGTAAACCGGTAAACTATGTTATTCCACCGGGAATTACACGTATTCTTGATCCCGCTCAAACACAGCTAGTTCAAGACAATGAACAGGCTATGAGCATCAAAGTAACAAATCTCGATGCCGGTGAGGCACGAGGTATTTACAAAAAGAGTGCACTTGACCTAAGAAAATACCAGCACATACAGATGTTTACCCATGCCGAATCATTGATCGACGATGCCGTAGGTATTGGAGATGGTGATCTGTCTGTATTCATAAGATTGGGTTCGGACTATACAAGCAACTATTATGAATATGAGATACCTTTAAAAGTTACTCCTGAAGGGTTTTACAGCAAGGACAATGAAACCGACAGGCGTATAGTATGGCCTTCAGAGAATATGTTGGATCTCGACTTCGAAGTACTTACCAACATCAAAAACAGTCGTAACAACAAACAAAACCAGGGACTGTTATCTTCAAATATTTACAGTGAATACGACCCCAACAATCCCGACAATAGGGTAAGTGTGGTAGGTAATCCGACGATAGGCAATGTTCGCGCCATCATGGTTGGTGTTCGCAACAACTCACGCAGTAGGAAATCAGCCGAAGTATGGGTAAATGAGTTGCGTCTTATCGGATATGAAAGCAAAGGCGGTATGGCTGCTCATAGTAATCTATCGATGCAGTTGTCCGATATCGGCTCCATAAATCTTGCCGGCCAGATGAGTACGGCAGGATTCGGAGGCTTGGAACAGAGCATCGGCGAACGCAGTATGGACAATGCCTACAAATACTCCATGACCACAAGTTTCAACTTAGGGCGATTTATACCTGAGAAAGCAAAAGTTTCCATACCTATTTACTACTCCTACACAAAAGAGCAAATATCTCCATTGTATAGTCCGTATGACACTGATCTAAAGCTGGAAGATGTAAAAAAATCGTTCTCCGACACAAATGGTCGCGACTCCATAAATAGTCTCACGAGTGATTTGTCGGTTCAAAAAAATTTCAGCATCTCAGGAGCAAAGATCAATATCAGCAGTGATAAGCCAATGCCTTATGACCCTGCGAACTTCTCTCTAAGCTATTCTAATACTATTCAAGAAAACAGCAGTAGTACCATCGAGTATGAGAACAACAAAAACTGGAAAGCCAGCCTGTCATACTCCTATTCTCCGAGTATCGAAGGATGGAAACCTTTCTCCTTTATTGAATACCGTTCACGCTGGTTGGATATACTTAAAGAAACTACTATCAATTTTGTTCCACAAAACTTTACCTTCAATACCGATCTGCTTCGAAATTATCACGAACTGCAAGATAGAGATCTGGAGAACAGGAACGCAGCGGAGAAACTCCCCGTCACATTCTCACAACAGTTCAACTGGAACAGAGACATCTCTTTAAGATGGGATTTGCTCGCAGCACTCAACTTGGATCTGACGGCAAGGACAAACGCCGAAATTGAAGAACCATACGTAGTAGTCAATAAAGATCTCTACCCGGATCTATACGATTTGTGGAAAGACTCTGTAAAGATGAGTTTGATGAGGATGGGACGTCCCCTGGACTACCAGCAGACATTCAAAGCATCTTATCAGATTCCTTTAAGCAAACTCCCTATCTTGAACTGGACACAAAGTGATATCAGTTACTCTTCGCAATACTCATGGGATCGAGGGATGACCTATTCAGACGGCAGTTCATACGGAAATGCCATCTCGAATCAACGCAATATCTCCGTTAATGGAAGCTTGAACCTACAGAACCTATACAACAAAAGTAAATATCTACAGAAGGTCAATGATAAATTCAAAAGCGGAAAAATCAGGAACAATACTCCTGCAAAGAAAAGTGAACGTTTCCAGAGAGAATTCACTTTTGTCCCAGACTCCACATACACCATTGAACATGGCCAAAATACTCTGCGGCCTAGTGTTACTGCCACAAAAAAAGACGGCACTACTGTAAAACTGAAGTTCAAAAAGCCTGACTCCAATACCATCACGATTAAGGTTAAAGACACCCTTCAGGTATTGGTAAAGATTGTCCAAGATCCAAATGAGATAAACCGTACAAACAAAGTTGGTATAAACGACGGTATAGATTTTGCCGCCCGTATGTTGATGATGGCTCGTTCTGCTTCATTCACATACAATAATTCCTACTCCATGTCTCTACCGGGATTCATGCCTTATGCCTCAACTCTAGGACAAAGTTCTAACGGAAGTATGATGGCACCCGGATTGGGTTTCGCTTTCGGCATGACCGGAAATGAATTTATAAATAAGGCTAAATCAAACAACTGGCTACTCGACAATGACAGTGTAGCATATTCAGCGGCATCTACTGCAGGACAGGACCTCCAGGTAAGAATGGTATTAGAACCATTTACCGACTTCAAAATAAATCTAAACTCCAGTTGGACAAAAAGCAATTCGCGCACTATTCAATATATGTACAGCGGAATGCCTGAATCTCAAACCGGAACATTCTCCATGACTGTTATCTCGATGGGAAGTGCATTTGAACGTGGGAAGGCAGGAAACGGCTATAGCTCAAAGAGTTTTGACCGTTTCATAAGAAACATCAACACCTCTCGTCAGATGGTCGAATCCAAATATCAGGGTGCCGTGTATCCGGATGGAACGGCATTAGGCGGGCAGACATACGACCCTGCCAACGGAGGAGTAAACATCTATTCCGCCGACGTATTGATACCGGCTTTCCTGTCGGCATATACCGGTCGTGATGTGTCGGATAAATTACTCGATCTATTCCCGTCCATACTCTCCATGATGCCAAACTGGAGCATCACCTACGGAGGTCTGAGCAAGATTCCTGAGATAGGTCAATACTTCAAGAGCTTCAATATTAGACATGCCTACAAAAGCGTCTACTCCATGGGCAGCTACAATACATTCAGCAGTTACATGGAATACATGAACGGTCTGGGATTTATCAAAGATGTGACATCAGGCAACCCCATACCGAACAGTATGTATAATGTAAGTTCGGTATCAATAAACGAATCATTTGCACCTCTTATTGGAGTGGATATGACCTTCAACAACGGTCTGACTGCAAAGTTGGAGATGCGCAAGACACATATCATGAACCTCAGTACATCAGCTGTTCAGTTAGTTGAGACACGCTCCAACGATATCACAGCGGGTGCAGGATATAAAATCACAAAGCTGAAATTTCTCGGCGCAAAATCGGGATCCGGCAGTAATAAAGTCAGCAATGATCTGAATATAAACATGGATTTCTCATACAGGAATCAGAATTCATTGTGCAGAAACATTAAGACATATGGTACTCAAGCCACAAATGGCAACCGGGCCATAAAGATGTCCCTCACCGCTGACTATACATATAGTAAAATGCTGACTCTGAACTTTTACTACGATTTCCAGAGTAATTTCCCATTAGTATCAACCACATCTTATCCCACGTCAACTCATGACTGCGGAATAACACTTAAATTTGCTCTGACCAAATAAACTTCCGGATTGCTATTTTGCAAATGAGGCGGAATCTGCAGCCGCCATGTTATGGCGTACAAACTCCAATTTTCTCTCTGCTTCTGAACGGATTTTCTTGTGCTCCTCTATAGACATAAGCAATTGCGACAGGTCAAACAGAGAACCGATGGCATTACGATCAGCTGCAGTTACCTCCACCACTAGGCTTTTGTCTCCAATCAGCGTAACCCTAAGCTTCTTATCACGGTTTTGAGCGATATATGCGGCAACGCCTCCGTCTTCACCGGACTTAAGATTACATTTCTCATAACAAATACCCAAATCCGTAAACTCATAGTAATCATCGGAAACAGGAGACTGAGCAAATGTATTGCCGTCAGTAACCTTAACCGAACGATGATGAATGTATTTTGATCCGCTGTAATTGGAAACAATAGTCATACGGCCTACCTCATCAACCTGACCTCTCAGATAGTTCCTCCCAAGATTCTTTTCAAGCATTTGTGAAGGTGCAAAGTATAAACCCATATCCTGATACTTTTCATCCTTTTCAAAAGAATACTTTCCGCGCATTTTCTCAAACAAAGAGCCGTATTCGTCAATCAGACTATCTTCAAAAGCAATGGTACGCAGGCTCTCAGACTCTTCGATGCGTTGCATCAATTCTAGACCCTTCTTTCGTGCCTCGAATGCCTTAGGATAAAGTATACGTATACTGTCAATCATCTGCTTGGCACCATTATAATCTTCATTCTCAAATGAGGCTGTAGCCATCTCCAAGAAACGTCCGGCAGACTTCTCAACATTCTCCGTACAGGCACTCAATAAAATTGAGACCATTAAAACCGATAATAATCTTTTCATATCTATTTCATTTCTGTCCGCAAAAATACGCTTTTTCAGATAGAATCTTTAAACTATCATCCGACGTTTTCAGAAGTCCTGATTAAGAATATACGGTAGACCGGAGGCGGTAATACCGGTTGCGGTTACGTTGAAGCCGCTTGATTCGGAGTTGTTATAAAAGTTCACTTTTGCCTCCCCTATGCTGTCAGTCACTACATTCGGATCCCAATATAGGGTTCTACGATAATCTACATCACCTGGAACCGGTCCATTAGGATAAGTAGGATTGTAAAA
>CAZYFO010000024.1:0-20711 GCA_964646955.1 uncultured Bacteroidaceae bacterium
GGTAAACCTTCATTTCTTAACTCGCAAACTTTTCTACCACTTTTTTCTAGAAAAAAATTATTAATTCATTCGAGAAAGCCATTTTTGAATACCACTAAAATGATGTACAGGTACTTAACAAAAAAATTGAGGAGACGCATTTTTCAACGCATCTCCTCAAAAAGCTTATAATAATAAGTAATTATTCTGCTTTTACCTCTTCTGCAGGTGCTACTTCAGCTTCAACAGCCTGTTTTACTTCTGCAGATGATTTACGAGAACGACGTGATTTCTTAGCCTTCTCAGTGGTCTTTGCCATATTGTCGTTGTAATCAACAAACTCAATAAAACACATTTCAGTAGCATCACTACTGCGGGCACCTAACTTAATTATGCGTAAGTAGCCACCCTGACGTTCTGCTATCTTCTGAGAAATCTCCTTAAACAACTCAGTTACTGCCAACTTATCTTGTAGGTAACTGAATACTACACGACGTGAATTTGTATCGTCCTTTTTAGCACGATTAATAATCGGCTCGGCATATACACGAAGAGCCTTTGCCTTAGCCAAAGTAGTTGTTATCCTCTTATGCATTATAAGGGAACAAGTCATATTGGCCAGCATTGCACTACGATGTGACGCAGTACGGCTCAGATGATTGAATTTCTTATTATGTCTCATTTTTAGTCTTTATCTAATTTATATCTTGCAATATCTGTTCCAAATGATAAATTCAGGCCTTCAAGCAAATCTTCCAATTCTGTCAAAGACTTCTTACCGAAGTTGCGGAACTTCAATAAGTCAGTCTTGTTATACTGAACCAAATCACCTAAAGTCTCAACATCTGCTGCCTTCAAACAGTTCAAAGCACGAACAGAAAGATTCATATCTGACAGTTTCGTCTTAAGCAACTGACGCATATGCAATACTTCCTCATCAAACTCTTCATTACCATCCATATCGGCATTTTCAATAGAAATCTTATCATCGGAGAATAGCATGAAGTGGTAGATAAGAATCTTAGCTGCCTCTTTCAATGCATCTTTTGGATGAATAGAACCATCTGTTGTTATTTCGATGATCAATTTGTCATAGTCAGTCTTCTGCTCAACACGGAAAGGCTCGATTGAATATTTGACATTACGAATCGGAGTATAGATTGAATCGATTGCAATTGTATTTACATCGTTAGTAAATAGCTCCTTATTCTCATCAGCAGGAACGTATCCACGTCCCTTATTGATAGAGATTTCAATCTGCATGGTTGCTTTAGTGTCAAGATGGCAAATGACCAATTCCGGATTTAACACTTCAAATCCCGTCAAACACTTGCCAATATCACCAGCCTTGAACTCTTTAGTGTTCTCTACCTTAATGCTGACTTTCTCGTTTTCATACTCTTCGACAATCTGTTTGAATCTAACTTGCTTCAGGTTTAAGATAATGTTAGTAACATCTTCTTTTACTCCCGGAATCGTAGCAAATTCATGATCCGCACCATCTATCTTGATTGAATTTATTGCAAAACCCTCAAGTGTAGATAGGAGAATACGACGAAGAGCGTTTCCGATGGTTCTTCCGAAGCCTGGCTCCAGAGGGCGAAACTCAAATTTACCATACTTGGCATTTGACTCCACCATTATCACCTTTTCAGGTTTTTGAAATGCTAATATTGCCATTTACCTATCCTTTTTTATTATTTAGAATACAATTCAACGATCAACTGTTCCTTAATGTTCTCAGGAATATCTTCTCTTTCCGGTTTGTGAAGGAACTTACCAGCCTTAGCAGCCTCGTCCCATTCAATCCATGGATACTTGCTATGATTAAAACCGGCAAGTGAAGCAGCGATTACTTCAAAAGACTTTGATCTTTCACGAACTCCAACAATCTGTCCCGGCTTAACCTGATAAGAAGGAATATTGAGCACCTTACCATCAACAACAATGTGGCAGTGGCTTACCAACTGACGTGCAGCAGCACGAGTTGCAGCAAGGCCAAGACGATAAACAATGTTGTCAAGACGTGACTCAAGAGCCTGCAACAAATTAACACCAGTAATGCCTGATGCCTGTGAAGCAGCCTCAAACATATTACGGAATTGGTTTTCCAAAACACCATACATGTATTTTGCCTTCTGTTTTTCAGCAAGCATGACACCATATTCTGATGTTTTACGACGGCGATTGTTGCCGTGCTGACCGGGAGCATATTTCTTTTTCTCAAAATATTTGTCTGCTCCATAGATAGGTTCACCGAATTTACGGGCAATCCTAGTTTTAGGTCCAGTATATCTAGCCATTTCTTTTTTCTTTTATAAATTAGACTCTTCTTCTCTTCGGTGGACGACAGCCATTATGTGGCAGCGGTGTCACATCAATAATCTCAACAACTTCAATGCCGGCACCATGTACGGCGCGGATAGCTGATTCACGTCCATGACCAGGTCCTTTGACATAAGCCTTAACTTTCCTCAAGCCAAGATCAAAAGCTACTTTCGAACAATCCTCTGCTGCCATCTGTGCTGCGTAAGGAGTATTTTTCTTTGAACCACGAAAGCCCATTTTTCCTGCTGATGACCAGGAAATAACCTGACCTTCACTATTTGCAAGAGTTACGATAATGTTATTGAAAGATGAATGAACATGTAATTGTCCGAGTGCATCAACTTTCACGTTTCTCTTTTTTGCTGCAACTGTTTTCTTTGCCATAGTTCAATTATTTAGTAGCCTTTTTCTTATTAGCAACAGTCTTCTTACGACCCTTACGTGTACGTGCGTTGTTCTTGGTGCTCTGACCACGAACCGGAAGGCCTAAACGATGACGAATACCACGATAACAACCAATATCCATCAAGCGTTTAATGTTTAGCTGTACCTCACTGCGGAGGTCGCCTTCTACCTTATACTCTGCACTAATGACTTCACGGATTTTTGATGACATTTCATCTGTCCAATCCTGAGCCTTAATGTCTTTATCCACACCAGCTTTTTCCAAAATCTTGGTTGCGCTGCTGCGACCTATACCGAAAATGTAGGTTAACGCAATTTCACCCCTCTTGTTTTGCGGGATATCAACTCCAGCGATTCTAATTGCCATATATTAATTTGTTAATTTACTCGTTTATCCCTGACGTAATTTCATCTTGGGATTCTTTTTATTAATTAAGTACAGACGCCCTTTACGACGGACTATCTTACAGTCTGCTGTACGCTTCTTCAATGAAACTCTAACTTTCATATTGTTATATTTTTTATTTGTACCTGAATACTATTCTACCTTTTGACAGATCATAAGGAGACATTTCTACCCTAACCTTGTCACCCGGCAGAATCTTAATATAATGCATCCTCATCTTACCGGAAATATGTCCGGTAATCTCATGTCCGTTTTCCAGCTGAATACGAAACATTGCATTGGACAATGCCTCAACAATGATTCCATCCTGTTCTAATGCGGATTGTTTTGCCATATTAAAATTCTCTATTTCCTAAAACTTCAGCAATAAAATCAAAAGAAGAAAGGATTTCAGCCTTACCCGCATAAATTGCAACAGTATGCTCAAAATGCGCAGATGGCTTGCGGTCACGAGTGCGAACACCCCAACCGTCTCTCTCCATAACAATCTGTCTACTTCCCAAAGTAATCATGGGTTCAATAGCTAAGCACATTCCCTTTTTCAATTGTGTACCATAACCACGTTTCCCATAATTTGGAACAGCAGGATCTTCATGCATATCGCGTCCTATTCCATGTCCAACAAACTCTCTTACTACCCCATATCCATGAGATTCGCAATGATTTTGTATTGCATAGCCTATATCGCCGAGACGTTTTCCTGCTACAGCATTTTCAATTCCAAGATAAAGAGACTCTTTAGTAACCTTTAGAAGGTCAATAACCTCAGGAGCAACTTCACCGACTGCAAATGTGTAAGCAGAATCACCGTTATATCCATTCAATAGTGTCCCACAGTCAACAGAAACAATATCACCATCTTTCAACGGTTCGTTATTTGGAAAACCATGAACCACCATTTCGTTTACTGAAGTACAAAGAGCAGCAGGAAAAGTATCTCCGTTCTGATTGGGATATCCCATAAATGTTGGAATAGCACCATTGTCACGAATAAATTCTTCTGCCAAATGCGTCAATTCATTGGTCGTAATGCCTGGTTTAATAACCTTGGCAACCTCTGCTAGAGTTCTGCCAACTAAAAGGTTGGCTTCCCTCATCAACGCAATCTCTTCTTCAGTTTTAAGAAATATCATTTTTTTCAATTAATAAGCGATCACACACCTGAACGTCCCTTAATTCGACCTGTTTTAAGAAGGCCGTCATAATGACGCATCAAAAGATGACTTTCAACCTGCTGTAATGTATCCAGAACCACACCAACCAGAATGATTAGCGATGTACCGCCAAAAAATTGTGCAAAAGCCTGATTCACTCCGAACATACGGGCAAATGCTGGCATAACTGCAACAACTGTAAGGAAGATTGCTCCAGGCCAAGTAATGCGTGACATCACACTATCGATGTATTCTGCCGTAGGCTTTCCAGGTTTAATTCCTGGAATAAAACCGTTGTTTCTCTTCAAATCTTCAGACATCTGCTGAGGATTTACGGTCACTGCGGTATAGAATAGTGTAAATAGTATGATAAGGACAGCATAAATAGCATTATATACAAGACCATCATTATTCATAAGTTGCATAGCGAAACCGGTCTGTTGTCCTGTACCAACAATTGCAATTGGAATGAACATGATTGCCTGAGCGAAAATAATTGGCATAACATTCGCAGCATTAACCTTAAGAGGAATATACTGACGAGCTCCACCAAACTGTTTGCCACCCTCAATACGCTTCGCATACTGAACAGGAATCTTGCGGACTCCACGAACCAATAGAATGGTACCTGCAGTAGCAAGTAACAATAGTACAATCTCAAACAAGAACATTACAAGACCGCCACCTGCTGCACCTAAAGAAGACATACGTGATGTCAACTCCTGCATGAAAGAGGATGGGAAACGTGCAATAATACCTACCATGATGATGAAAGAGATACCATTACCAATACCCTTGTCTGTAATACGTTCTCCTAACCAAAGGATAAACATACTGCCACCGGCAAGAATTAGTGTAGAAATAATGATAAATGCAGTCCATTCAATAGGAGGATTCATGCCTGCACCCATTTGGTGTTTCAGATTCAACAAATATGAAGGACCCTGTAACAGCAAAATAATAAGAGTCAGATATCGAGTATACTGATTAATCTTCATATGACCACTCTCACCCTCTTTTTGCAATTTCTGAAAGCTAGGTACAGCAATTGTAAGCAACTGAAGTACAATAGATGCAGAAATGTAAGGCATAATACCCAAAGCAAAAATTGAAGCATTAGAGAATGCTCCTCCGGAGAACATATCAAGAAGGGAGAGTAAACCTGAACTGGTCTGTCTACGCAAATTGATTAGCATCTCGGCATCAATGCCAGGAAGTAAGATATGGGTTCCAAGACGGTAAACTGCTATAAACAGTACCGTCGTTAGAATCCTTTTCCTCAAATCCTCAATCTTTGAGATATTTTTTAGTGTCTGCCAGTTCTTTACTACTACATAAAGAACTATTAGGGCTACCACAAAGATGATGACATATTTCAGAAAATCCTGGTTCATTTGATTTAAAGTTTAATGGCTGTTCCACCTAAAGCTTCTATCGATGCTGTTGCGCTCTTAGAGAAAGCGTTAGCCTCAACATCAACTTTTTTAGTGAGTTTACCGCAACCTAATATCTTAACAAGTTGCTTTGAAGAGATAAAACCGGCTGCAATAAGATCTGATATTGAAACCTTTTCCAAATTATTTTTCTCAGCAAGTTCCTGTATAACGTCTAAATTTATAGCCTTATACTCAACGTGATTGACATTTTTGAATCCAAACTTAGGAACGAGACGTTGCAAAGGCATCTGACCACCCTCAAAACCAATCTTTCTAGAATAGCCTGAACGTGATTTGGCACCCTTATGACCTCTTGTTGAGGTACCACCTTTTCCTGAACCCGGACCACGACCAATTCTTTTGCAAGATTTGGTTGAACCTTCAGCAGGTTTTAATGTATTTAGTTTCATACTGATAATACTTTAATTATTCAATAACTGTTACCAAATGACTTACCTTATTAATCATCCCTCTTATTGAAGGACAATCTTCAACCTCAACTGTACGATACAATTTAGTAAGTCCCAGAGAATCAAGAGTTCTCTTTTGGTCTTTTGGAGCACCAATACGGCTCTTTGTCTGCTTAATTTTTATTGTTGCCATATCAAATTCTCCTTATCCATTAAATACTTTACTTAAACTGATACCTCTGTTCTGAGCAACTGTTTTGGCATCACGCATTTCTGAGAGAGCCTTTAAAGTTGCCTTTACAAGGTTATGAGGATTTGATGAGCCTTTGGACTTTGCCAACACATCAGTAATTCCTGCGCTTTCAAGAACGGCACGCATAGCACCACCGGCTACAACACCGGTACCTTGAGCAGCAGGTTTCATAAATACCTCGGCACCTCCGAAACGAGCAGATTGCTCATGAGGAATTGTACCTCTGAGAACAGGAACATGGATCAAATCCTTCTTAGCAGCCTCTACACCTTTAGCAATAGCAGCTGTAACTTCACTTGCCTTGCCTAAGCCTAGACCAATGTTACCGTTACCATCTCCTACTACTACGATAGCAGCGAAACTAAAAGTACGACCACCCTTTGTAACCTTGGTTACTCGGTTTATTGCGACGAGTCTGTCTTTCAGCTCGACATCGTTAGAAATCTTTACTTTATTGTTCATAATTACCGTAGTTAAAATGTAAGGCCGCCCTTACGTGCAGCATCTGCTAATTCTTTAACTCTACCATGGTACAGGAATCCATTGCGGTCAAAAACCACCTGAGTAACACCTGCTTCCTTAGCATTTTGAGCAATAAGCTCACCCACTTTTGCAGCTTGATCCTTCTTAGGCATCTTTTCCAGACCTAAAGATGATGCTGCAGCAACTGTCTTACCATTCAAGTCGTCAATAACCTGAACATAAATCTGTTTATTGCTTCTGAAAACGCTCATGCGTGGACATGCGGTTGTTCCTGAAATTCTATTGCGAACACGGAACTTAATTTTATTTCGTCTTTCTGTTTTTGCTGACATAATATTACATACTTAATGTTAATTACTTAGCAGCGGCCGATTTACCCGACTTTCTACGGATAACTTCACCCACAAACTTAATACCCTTACCCTTGTAAGGTTCAGGCTTACGGAAAGAGCGAATCTTAGCACATACCTGACCAAGAAGCTGTTTATCACATGATTCTAGTAAGATATATGGATTTTTGTTTCTCTCTGACTTAGTCTCTACCTTTATTTCGGAAGGCAACTGCAGTACAATCGAGTGAGAATGCAAGAGTTCAAGAGTTAATACATTTCCCTGATTGGAAACACGATAACCGACACCTACAATCTCTAACTCAGCTTTATAGCCCTCAGATACACCAACAACCATATTGTTAACTAATGCACGATATAAACCGTGAAAAGCATGACGCTGTTTTGGATTATCTTGAAGCATATCGGGATTCTCAGAAAGTACGATTACCCCGTTTTCAATAGACATATTTATAGAAGGATCTATACTCTGTGAAAGAGAACCTTTTGCTCCCTTCACTGAAACCACGCCTTCCTGAAAGTTAACTGTAACTCCAGCAGGAATATGAATTGGTAATTTTCCGATTCTTGACATAGTAATTCTCCTTCATTAATAAACGTAACAAAGAACCTCACCGCCAATCTTGTACTGTGAAGCTTCTTTATCAGTCATTACACCTTTGGATGTGGATATAATCGCTACACCCAAACCATTAATAACTCTCGGCATATCACGATAACCGGTGTACTTACGCAAACCAGGAGAAGATATTCTCTCCAATCTTTGGATTGCGTTACATTTATTCACCGGATCGTACTTCAGGGCAATTTTTATTGTACCCTGTGGTCCATCTTCAACGAACTTATAGTTCAAGATGTAACCTTTCTCAAAAAGGATTTTAGTAATCTCTTTTTTGAGATTCGAGGCTGGTATTTCTACAACCTTATGCTTTGCCATGATGGCATTGCGTAACCTCGTTAAATAATCTGCTATAGGATCTGTCATAAAATAACACTTAAATTGATCAGGCTTCCCTGACAATATTTAATTAACACTCTCTCACAATTACCAGCTTGCTTTACGAACTCCCGGAATCAAACCCTGAGATGCCATCTCACGGAATTGAATTCTTGAAAGTCCGAACATACGGATATAACCTTTTGGACGACCTGTCAATTTGCAGCGATTGTGCTGACGGATAGGATTTGCATTGAAAGGAATATCCTGCAATTTCTGAGCAGCTTCAAAAGCTGCAGCAGGATCACCTGTACGAACAATTTCCTTTAAAGCGGCACGCTTGCTTGCATATTTGGCAGCCATCTTGGCACGTTTAACCTCACGTGCTTTCATTGATTCTTTTGCCATATAGCTTATTTGTTATTATCGTTCTTGAAAGGGAGACCAAACTCCTTTAGTAAAGCATGACCTTCCTCATCAGTTTTGGCTGATGTTACGAAGGTAATGTTCATACCTAAAATATGTGTGATACTATCAATGTTGATTTCAGGGAAGATAATCTGCTCCTGAATACCCAATGAATAGTTTCCCATTCCATCAAACTTGCTCTCAATACCTTTGAAGTCACGGATACGAGGAAGAGCAACGCGAACGAGTCTTTCTAGGAACTCATACATACGTTCTCTGCGAAGAGTAACCATAACACCGATTGGCATCTTCTTACGAAGTTTGAAGTTAGCAATATCTTTCTTAGATAATGTAGCAACAGCCTTCTGACCGGTAATGGTCGTCAGCTCTTTTACTGCAACATCAATCATCTTCTTGTCAGCAATAGCCAACTTTCCAAGACCCTGGTTGATAACGATCTTCTTCAGAACAGGAATCTGCATTGAAGAAGAATATTGAAACTTCTCCTTTAAAGCCGGAGCAATACGCTCGGCATATTCTTTCTTAAGATTTGCAGTATTACTCATCACTTAATCTCCTCTCCTGATTTCTTAGAATAACGTACTAATTTGCCCTCTTCATTTCTCTTACGTCCGATGCGGGTAGGTGCACCTGCTTTCGCATCAAATACATTAAGATTTGAAATATGAATAGAAGCTTCCTGCTTAACAATTCCACCCTGAGGGTTTTTTGCGCTGGGTTTTGAATGCTTCGAGACGAAATTAACGCCCTCCACAATAGCCCTATTTTTATCAACGAGCACCTGAAGAACCTTTCCGGTCTTACCTTTATCTTCGCCAGCATTGACGAATACAGTGTCGTTCTTTTTAATATGTAACTTACTCATTACTGTTTACTTTTTGAAATTAAAGTACTTCTGGGGCCAAAGAAACCACCTTCATATTGACAGCACGTAACTCACGAGCTACAGGGCCAAAGATACGGCTTCCCTTGATTTCACCAGTATTTGCAAGCAATACACAAGCATTGTCGTCAAAACGGATATAAGAACCATCAGTACGACGAATCTCCTTCTTTGTACGTACTATCAAGGCCTTGGATACGGTACCCTTCTTCATATCACTTGAAGGGATAACGTTCTTTACTGTTACTACGATAGTATCACCTACTGTAGCGTAACGCTTTTTTGTTCCGCCCAGCACACGGATACAGAGGCACTCCTTGGCACCACTGTTATCACAAACATTTAGTCTGGATTCTGCCTGTATCATAATTACTTAGCCTTTTCAACGATTTCTGTTAATCTCCATCTCTTGGTTTTGCTCAGAGGACGTGTCTCCATTATACGAACAGTATCGCCTTGTTGACATTCGTTTTTCTCATCATGAGCATGGTATTTTTTCGTCTTTCTAACGAACTTACCATAAATAGGGTGTTTTTCCTTAAAAATAGAAAGAACTACAATTGTCTTATCCATCTTATTGCTTATAACAACACCCTGACGCTCTTTGCGTAAATTTCTCTCTTTCATGCGAACCAATCTTTATTTGTTAAGTTCTCTTTTTCTCTGCTCTGTCTTCATCCTTGCAATAGTTTTACGAAGTTTCGTAATCTGAGAAGGATTCTCCAGAGGAGAGATAGCATGATTTAAACCCATCAAATTGTAATTCGCTGACTCAGCTTCAATACGCTCGTTCAGCTCTTGAGTTGACAACTCTCTTATTTCACTATTTTTCATAATGATCGGTTTAATCAATTTTCATTTTTATAGTCATAATCACATCTTACAACAAATTTTGTTGTAACTGGAAGTTTTTGAGCAGCAAGACGTAAAGCTTCTTTTGCTATTGCAAATGGAACACCGTCTGCTTCAATGATCATACGACCAGGAGTAAGTGGGAAAACGTAACCTTCAACATCACCTTTACCTTTACCCATACGTACATCGAGAGGCTTCTTTGTGATTGGTTTATCCGGAAATACTCTAATCCAAATCTGACCCTGACGTTGCATATAACGTGTTACTGCAACACGTGCTGCCTCGATTTGTCTGCCGGTAAGCCAGCAGGTATCGAGTGACTTTATGCCGAAAGATCCGAATGCAAGCTGATTACCTCTTTGGGCATTTCCCTTGCAGCGACCTTTCTGCATTCTTCTATATTTAGTCCTTTTGGGCTGTAACATAATTCAACTACAATTAATAGTTTAATAATAACAATCAACGATTGCCTTTATTTCTCTTCTTGAAAGGTTTACCGCCTCTTTCATTTCCATGACCCATCTCTTTAGTTTGGGCGAAATTTGGAGACAAATCTCTCTTTTCAAAAACTTCTCCGCGGCAAATCCAAACTTTAACACCATGAATACCAACTTTGGTTAACGCGTTTGCTTGGAAATAATCAATATCAGCACGGAAAGTATGAAGTGGAGTACGACCCTCCTTATACATCTCGGAACGAGCAATTTCAGCACCGTTCAAACGGCCTGATATCTGAACCTTGATACCTTCAGCTCCCATTCTCATTGTATTTGCAATAGCCATTTTAATGGCACGACGGTAAGCTACTTTTCCCTCTACCTGACGAGCTATGTTGTTTGCAACAATAACAGCATCAAGCTCAGGCTTTTTAACTTCGAAAATATTGATTCTAACCTCCTTATCGGTGATCTTTTTCAACTCTTCTTTAAGTTTATCAACTTCAGAACCACCCTTACCAATTATAAGACCAGGACGAGCAGTACAAACAGTGATAGTCACAAGCTTAAGTGTTCTCTCAATAACGATTCTTGAGATACTTGCTTTTGCTAAACGGGTATTTAAATACTTGCGTATTTCGGAATCTTCAACCAGGCGTTCGTCATATTTGCCGAACCAGCTAGAATCCCAACCTCTGATTATTCCTAAACGGTTACTAACCGGATTAATTTTCTGTCCCATCTTGCTTACTCTTGATTGTCGTTAGTACTCGTTGCTGCTTTCGTATCCACGAACAATGTAATATGATTTGCACGTTTGCGAATACGGTAACCTCTACCCTGAGGTGCAGGTCTCATTCTTTTCAGCGTAACGCCTTCATCAACAGAAACCATTGTAATAAACAATTCTCCTGCTTCTGCAGTACGTTCATTCTTCTGTTCCCAATTTGAGATAGCAGAACGAAGCACTTTTTCTACATCTTTAGCAGCAGCCTTAGTTGAATAACGCAATACTCCAAGTGCGCGGTTCACCTCCATACCACGAACCATGTCTACAACGAGACGCATCTTACGTGGTGAGGATGGAACATCATTCAGCTTGGCAAAGTATTGGGTCTTTTTAGCCTCTTTGATTTTCTCGGCTGCCAAATGTTTTCTTTTTCCCATTATCTTGATTTATTTATTTCAGATAAACAGTTCGTTTACTTCCTATTACCGGAATGACCGCGGAATGTACGTGTTGGAGCAAACTCGCCGAGTTTGTGGCCAACCATATTTTCCGTTACATACACAGGAATAAACTTATTACCATTATGAACTGCGATGGTGTGACCTACAAAGTCAGGAGATATCATCGAAGCTCTTGCCCAAGTTTTCACAACGGTCTTCTTACCACTCTCATTCATGGCAAGGACCCTGTCCTCTAGTTTCTTGTAAATATATGGACCTTTCTTTAGTGAACGTGTCATTTTCTACTCAGGTTAAATATTACTTTTTATTAGCTCTCTCTATAATATACTTAGAAGAGCTTTTCTTAGGATGTCTGGTCTTCAGACCCTTTGCATACAAGCCCTTACGTGAACGTGGATGTCCACCGGAAGCACGACCTTCACCACCACCCATTGGGTGATCAACAGGGTTCATAACAACACCACGGTTGTGAGGACGACGACCTAACCAACGTGAACGACCGGCTTTACCGGATTGCTCTAGTGCATGGTCCGAATTACCTACGCTACCGATAGTAGCTTTACAGGTTCCAAGTATTCTGCGCAATTCGCCTGAAGGAAGTTTGATTACACAATAGTCTTCTTCCTTAGAGGTTAGCTGAGCGAAGTTTCCAGCTGAACGAACAAGAGCTGCACCCTGTCCAGGACGTAATTCAATGTTATGAATTACAGTACCTACGGGAATATCTTTTAAGAAGAGGGAATTTCCTATTTCCGGAGCAGCGCCCTCGCCTGACATCAGTTTTGTACCAACTTGAAGGCCGCTAGGTGCAATAATATATCTCTTCTCACCGTCTGCATAGAACAACAAAGCGATACGAGCCGAACGGTTCGGATCATACTCAATTGTCTTAACAGTTGCTGGAACCCCATCTTTATTTCTCTTGAAATCTATGACACGGAACAATTTCTTATGACCACCGCCAATGTAACGGGCAGACATTTTGCCCTCATTGTTACGGCCACCAGAAGAAAGTTTCCCGAAAACAAGAGATTTTTCTGGTACTGAAGCAGTAATTTCCTCAAAAGTACCAATAATCTTATGTCTTTGACCCGGGGTTGTGGGTTTTAATTTACGTACTGCCATCTTATTAAATGTTGCTGTAAAAATCAATTGTATCACCCTCCTTCAGAGTCACAATGGCCTTTTTGTAAGCATTAGCCTGGCCTTTTGATAATCCTCTGCGGGTATAACGTGACTTGTTCTTGCCTAAGTATGATGATGTATTAACATCTACTACCGTAACATTGTACAAGCCCTCTATCTCTTTCTTTATCTCCAACTTATTGGCCTCGGGACGAACCACGAACCCAAATCTGTTGGGAAACTTTTCAGTAATGGAGTTCATCTTCTCCGTTACAAGCGGTTTAATTATCAATCCCATATTAAGCCTCCTTCTTGTTTAAGATATCATTGATAACCTCTATCGACTTCTCGGTTAACACAAGGCTATCAGCATTCAGTATACTGTAAGTGTTTACCGATGCTGCATTGACGACCTTAGTGCTCTGTAAATTACGAGCCGACAAAGATACTACATTATTGCTCTCAGGCAGGACAAAGAGAGATTTCTTATCACACACCTTAAGATTATTTAATACTTCTAAGAAATTCTTAGTCTTTGGAGCTTCAAATAAGAAATCTTCAATAACCATTAGAGCATTTTCCTTAACCTTATAAGATAAGGCAGATCTACGAGCTAATTGCTTAACCTTTTTATTCAGTTTAAAACTGTAATCGCGAGGTTTAGGACCAAAAACACGAGCACCACCCACCAATACAGGAGAGTTAATATCACCACGACGAGCTCCACCACCACCTTTCTGACGACCTAGCTTTTTGGTAGAACCGCTGATTTCGCTTCTCTCTTTTGACTTATGAGTGCCTTGACGCTGATTGGCCATAAAATGCTTCACATCCAAGTAAATGGCGTGATCATTTGGCTCAATGCCGAAGATGGCATCATTTAAGGAGACCTTTCTACCGGTATCCTCACCCTTTATATTAAAAACGCTTATTTCCATTACTTCAGAATTGAAACGATTGCACCTTTAAAACCAGGAACAGATCCCTTGATAAGAAGAAGATTGTGTTCTGGAATTACCTTAAGAATCTTGAGGTTCTGAGTAGTAACCTGCTCATTTCCCATTTGACCACCCATGCGCATTCCTTTAAACACCTTTGCAGGATATGAACAAGCGCCAATAGAACCCGGCTTACGAGCACGGTTATGCTGACCATGAGTAGCTTCACCGACACCGGCAAAACCGTGTCTTTTAACTACACCCTGAAAACCATGGCCCTTAGAGACTGCAATAACATCTACGAAAGTAGCGTCATTAAACAACTCCACTGTTAAAACATCACCCAAGTTGAGTGACTGTTCAAAATCCTTGAACTCGGCCAAGTGTCTCTTCGGAGTTACTCCACATTTCTTGAAATGTCCCATAAGAGCAGCTGTGGTGTTCTTTTCTTTAGCCTCTTCGAAGCCAACCTGAACAGCAGCATAACCATCTTTTTCAACACTCTTGATTTGAGTAACTACGCAAGGACCAACTTCGATAACGGTGCATGGAATATTCTTTCCATCAGCACCGAAGATCGATGTCATACCGATCTTTTTTCCTAATAATCCTGGCATTTCAAATAAAATTTAAATTACTAAATTAACACACTAAAAACATCAAACCTTAATCTCCACCTCAACACCACTAGGCAACTCTAACTTCATCAAAGCATCAACAGTTTTAGCAGTTGAACTATAAATGTCGATCAATCTTTTGTAAGAAGAAAGCTGGAATTGCTCACGAGACTTCTTATTTACGAAAGTTGAACGGTTAACAGTGAAGATTTTTTTGTGAGTTGGAAGTGGAATAGGACCACTTACTACTGCACCTGTAGACTTTACAGTCTTTACAATCTTCTCTGCTGATTTGTCTACGACATTATGATCGTAAGACTGCAGTTTGATTCTAATTTTTTGACTCATCTTATTATTTAATTAATACATTATTATTTGCGATTGAAATAAGAGTCATTTGCTATTCCTCACGCTTATTTATCACAATAAATTAACATTTCCTCCGTGTTCCTCAACTACCTGTTTTGCAAGTGATGTTGAAACTGGAGTATGACGTTCATAAGACATAGATGATGTTGCACGGCCTGAAGTAATAGTTCTAAGAGCTGTTACATAACCGAACATTTCAGCAAGTGGTACATGAGCTTTGACAATTTTGGCACCGGAGTGGTTTGTTTCCATACCCTCAACCTGGCCACGACGCTTATTCAAGTCACCGATTACATTACCCATACTCTCTTCGGGAGTAACAACCTCAAGACTCATTATAGGTTCCATCAAAGCAGGTCCCGCCTTAACACAAGCACTACGGAATGCACTGGCTGCACAAACTTCAAAAGAAAGGGCATCAGAGTCAACCGGATGGAATTTTCCGTCAAGAACGGTAACCTTAAGAGATTCCAATGGAGCACCCATCAACACACCGGTTTTCATTGCATTGGTAAAGCCTTTTTCAACTGCGGGCAAATAAGTCCTTGGCAGAGCTTCACCCTTAGTGGCATCAACAAACTGCAAACCACCTGTCCAATCAGGATCAGCAGGAGAAACTTCAACGACAATACATGCATAGTGACCTTTACCACCAGTCTGTTTCTTATACTCTTCACGCAATTGTACAGGACGAACGATTGTCTCTTTGTAGCTAACCTGAGGACGACCCTGGTTGCACTCTACACCAAATTCACGACGCAGACGGTCAACAATAATGTCAATATGGAGTTCACCCATACCTGAAATGATGGTCTGGCCTGAATCCTCATCAACCTTAACCTGGAATGTAGGATCCTCTTCAGCAAGACGAGTAAGACCGTCTTCCATCTTCGACATATCCTTTTCAGTCTTAGGCTCAACAGCTACGCTGATAACAGGCTCTGGGAAGTCCATGCTCTCTAATATAATAGGTGCATCCTCATCACAAAGTGTATCACCGGTACGAATATCTTTAAGAGCTACAACAGCTCCAATATCACCAGCTCTAACCTCATCAACCTGAATCTGTTTCTTCGAATACATCTGGAACAGTCTGCTTATTCTCTCTTTTTTACCTGAACGGGTATTAAAGATGTAACTTCCGGCAGAAACAACACCAGAATAAACACGGAAGAAAATCAACTTACCAACATATGGGTCTGTAGCGATCTTAAATGCTAGAGCTGCAGTTTTATCCTCTGAACTAGGAGCACGATGAGTAATCTCATCAGTTCTTGGAACAGAACCATCTACACCACCAGTATCAATAGGTGACGGTAGGAAAGCACAAACAGAATCAAGAAGAGGCTGAACACCCTTATTACGGAATGAAGAACCGCAAACAACAGGAATCAACTTTAATTCCACTGTACCCTTGCGGATAGCACGGAAGATTTCCTCGTTGGTAATGCTGTCAGTCTCACCTTCAAGATACTTTTCCATCAAAGCATCATCAAAGTCAGCTGCCTTTTCAATCATCTTATCATGCCATTCCTGAGCCTCGTTAACTAAGTCGGCAGGAATATCCTCGACAGAATAATCTGCACCGAGAGATTCATCGTGCCAGAATATTGCCTTCATCTTTATCAAATCGACAATACCTCGGAACGACTCCTCCTGACCGATAGGAATTGTAATAGGGCAAGCATTAGCCTTCAGTATTTCATTCATCTGGTTTACTACACGGTAGAAATCAGCACCTGAGCGGTCCATTTTATTTACATATCCCAAACGAGGAACTTTGTATTTATCAGCCTGGTGCCATACGGTCTCAGACTGTGGCTGAACGCCGCCTACTGCACAGAATACAGCGACAGCTCCGTCAAGAACACGTAAAGAACGCTCAACCTCTGCAGTAAAGTCTACGTGGCCCGGAGTATCAATCAAATTAATTTTATACTTCTTGTCTTGCCATTTCCAGCTAGTGGAAACAGCAGCTGAAGTAATTGTAATACCACGTTCCTGCTCCTGAACCATCCAGTCCATTGTAGCAGAACCATCATGAACCTCACCTATTTTATGAGTGAGACCCGTGTAGTAAAGAATTCTCTCAGACGTTGTCGTCTTTCCGGCATCGATGTGAGCCATGATGCCAATGTTTCTTGTAAGATGGAGATCTTGATCTGACATGTATTACCTATTAAAATCTAAAGTGAGCAAAAGCCCTGTTGGCCTCAGCCATACGGTGCATATCTTCTTTACGCTTGTAAGCGCCGCCAGCATTGTTAAATGCATCAACTATCTCGGCCGAAAGTTTATCTGACATGGATTTACCACCACGTTTGCGTGCGTATAAAATCAGGTTCTTCATGGAAATTGATTCTTTACGATCAGCTCTAATCTCAGTAGGTACCTGGAAAGTAGCACCACCTATACGGCGGGACTTAACCTCAACCTGAGGAGTTACATTATCAATAGCCTTCTTCCAAATCTCGAGGGCTGACATTTCTTCGTTAGCGAGTTTTGCCTTTACCTTGTCAAGACACTCATAAAATATCTCAAAAGAGATGTTTTTCTTTCCATCATACATAAGATGGTTAACGAACTTCGTTACAGAAACATCGCCATATACCGGATCCGGCAAAATAAGGCGTTTCTTTGGTTTTGCTTTTCTCATTTTTCAAAATTTTGTTTCGTTCGGGCTGTGATTCTTGATTCTTCAACATCCACGCTTGGACATTTACTCAACCTATTGTCTAAACCAAAACTTCAGTTTAAAATCCGTAGTTAAAAATCTTTTTTATTGCCCTTATTTTTTAGCTGCCTTAGGACGTTTGGCACCATACTTTGATCTTCTCTGAAGACGACCGTTAACACCGGCAGTATCAAGAGTACCGCGTACAATGTGATAACGAACACCCGGAAGATCCTTAACACGTCCTCCACGAACAAGAACGATTGAGTGCTCCTGTAGATTGTGGCCCTCTCCCGGTATGTAAGAGTTAACCTCTTTTTGGTTGGTAAGGCGTACACGAGCAACCTTTCTCATTGCGGAGTTAGGCTTTTTCGGCGTAGTTGTGTAAACTCTTACACATACGCCTCTTCTCTGCGGGCAAGAATCGAGAGCCGGAGACTTACTTTTGTCTTCCAACACCTGACGACCCTTGCGAACTAACTGCTGAATTGTTGGCATTTTGTTTGTTATTAATTATATATTATAAAGTAAAAATCGAATTTTTGGCCTGCAAAGATACGGCCTTTTATTTATATAACAATAGCAGGAAGGAGTTTTTTTGTTCAAAATCAAAAAAAGCTCTTATTATGAGACCATAGCGACACATATTCGGACGTAAAAACGTCAGGACATGCACCCAAATAGTATTTTTTAAGTCTATTATTGACTAAGCTTCTCCGTGAAAATCGGATATTGATGGAGCATATACTCTCTGCTCACCGGCTTCTATAATGCCAAAAGTTTTTTCATATTTGGAAACATTATCCTGAAGCGCCATCAAAAGTCTTTTTACATGCTCGGGGGACATTATGACTCTGGACTTGACTTGAGCCTTCGCCATACCGGGCATAATACTGATAAAATCCAATATAAACTCGGATGAAGAGTGAGTGATCATAGCGAGATTTGAATATATTCCCTGAGCCACTTCTTCTTTCAACTCTATCTGCAATTGTTTCTGATCATTTGAGTTTGATTCCATTTTAATCTATATTTTGAATGCGAAGGTACCTCTTTTTTTCTTATGATATCCGAGAATAAAAAAACAGTCTAAACGGAGTAGACAAATTAAACATTTATAGCAAGAATTATAATCAATAAATTTAGTAATTATATTTTACATAATTAATCAGCCTGTTGCCAATCCCTCTTAGTTAAAGAATGTAACGAGATAACAATTCTACTGGTTTTCATTTTCAGATTCTTTTATTATAACATATATTTGCGACCGAGTTTTCAAAGCCTACATAACCAATTAATAACTAAATGAGCAATTACACTGAAAAAGGCAGCAAAGCCTATCTATACGGCATATGCGCCGTTGCTGTAATCGGAGGCCTGCTATTTGGATATGACACTGCAGTCATCTCAGGCGCCGAGCAGGCCCTTCAAGAGTTCTTCAAGAGCGGATTAGGAGATTATTACACTACGGCCATCCACGGATCGGTAGTATCTTCGGCTCTAGTCGGTTGTATAATCGGTGGACTGATTTCAGGTTTTATGTCCACAAAACTAGGACGTAGAAATTCACTGATTCTTGGCTCGGTTTTATTTTTTCTTTCGGCATTAGGCAGCTACATGCCTGAGTTTTTGTTTCGCCCCGGATTCGAGTTCTTCAAACCCGGCGAAGCTACAAAAGGATTGATGTGGGCATTTATTCTATATCGCGTATTAGGCGGTATTGGAGTTGGAATGGCATCTGCGATATGTCCAATGTACATAGCTGAAGTAGCTCCTGCTAATATTCGCGGCAAATTGGTTTCGTGTAACCAATTTGCAATTATCTTCGGCCAATTGGTAGTCTATTTTATAAATTTCTTAATACGTAGTGGCTTGGCTGACACTCCTGAACTAATTCAGGCTGCGATGGTGGATATGGGATGGCGCAATATGTTCGTTAGCGAAGCTTACCCTGCCGGTGCTTTCGGCATATTGTTATTATTAGTTCCAAAAACACCTCGCTATCTTGTAATGAGCGGTAATCCGAAGAGAGCCTTGGAGGTACTTACAAGAATAAATGGAGCAAACAAAGCCCAGGAAATTCTTTCGGAGATTAAAAACACTGTTGCCGAGAAAAAAGAAAAGTTGTTTGCCTACGGCTTCATAGTTATATTTATCGGAATCCTTTTGTCTTTCTTCCAGCAAGCTGTAGGAATAAATGTTGTACTCTACTACGCTCCCCGTATATTCCAGACAATGGGTTCAACCAGTGATGCCTCAATGGTCCAGACAGTTGTTATGGGAATGGTCAACATCGCGTTTACTGTGGTTGCAATTTTTACAGTTGACAAGTTCGGAAGAAAGCCTTTGCTCATCATCGGCTCAATCGGAATGGCAATAGGAATGATTGCCCTTAGCATTCTCTCTTTCAGTGACAATCTAATAGGTATTGCGTCTCTTGTTTTTATAATCATATATACTGCCTCTTTTATGATGTCGTGGGGACCGGTATGTTGGGTTCTAATCTCGGAGATATTTCCCAACACTATACGTGGTAAAGCGGTAGCTATTGCGGTAGCGGCACAATGGATCTCAAATTATATAGTATCATCAACCTTTCCATCTTTAAGTGATTGGAGCGTAGGAGGCACATATTTGATATATGCAGGATTCTCAGTTCTATCAGCCATCTTCGTATTGAGAATGGTTCCTGAAACAAAAGGCAAGACATTAGAGGATATGAGCGCTCTTTGGAGAAACGCATCAAAAAAAAATAAAGTATAATTCAAGGTACTTATTCAATAGAATTTTCTTTACAACAATCTTAATTAATCAATAAAAAGTTCACTATGAACATTGTCAACAAAAAATTATTGACTGCAGCAAGTTTTGTAGCTATATTTAGCCTACACCTCTTCACTGCAACTGCACAGGTTCCTGCCGGTGCAGTGAAATCAAACTCGAACACGAGTCTTGATCAGTATTTCACTCCGGCTACCGCAGGTGAAATGAAACCTGATGCTGAAGGTTTTATCAGACGCTGGCTTCTACTTGAGCCTATCAGCAATCCTAA
>CAZYFO010000024.1:20811-25214 GCA_964646955.1 uncultured Bacteroidaceae bacterium
AAAAACGTAAGAATGGCAGTAGGCTCAAACTCTGCATCAATGTGGTGGCTTAACGGCGAAGAAGCTGTAATTCTTTCCGGAGACAGACGTATGGTAGCAGATGATTGCGTTTCAGGCCGTCTTACTCTGAAACAGGGAAAAAACATCGTGAGAGGTGCCGTTATCAATGGACCGGGTATGAGTGATTTCTGTCTTCGTTTCTTGGATGAGAACGGACAGCCTTTGAAAGGCATCACTGTCAGTTATAAATAAGTTATCCATACATATATAGTTACATAAAAAATTGAAGTGATATGAAATCAAAAATGATATTATTGGGTGCAGCTGCCCTTCTTTCAACATCAGCTTTTGCTCAAATCGGAGCACCTTTCATTCATGACCCATCGACCATCATGGAATATGATGGCAAATACTACACATTCGGCACCGGTGGTGGCGGTTTATTGTCAGAAGATGGCTGGACATGGACCAGCGGAGCAAGCAGACCCGGCGGCGGAGCTGCTCCTGATGCAATCAAAATAGGAGATCGTTACTTAGTAGCTTATAGCACAACAGGTGGTGGACTTGGTGGTGGACATGCCGGTACCGTTCGCACTATGTGGACTAACGATTTCAAGACCTACTCTGAATCTGTTGAGGTAGCGGCTTCTCTTAATGACGAAGACTGCGATGCAATCGATGCAGGTCTGATGTTAGATCCAACTACCGGCAGACTATGGTTGACATACGGAACATATTTCGGTCATATCCGCCTTGTTGAGCTCGATCCTAAAACCGGTAAAAGAGTAGAAGGAAATGAAGCTGTGGATGTAGCTATCGACTGTGAAGCTTCAACTATGATTTATCACGACGGTTACTATTATCTTTTGGGCACACACGGAACATGTTGCGATGGTGTCAACTCAACTTATAACATCATAGTAGGTCGTTCCAAGCAGGTTACCGGTCCATTCATCGATAATGTAGGCAGAGATATGCTTAAGGGCGGTGGTAAGATGGTTATTGCTGCCGGCGGCAGAGTAACAGGTCCTGGCCACTTCGGTAGAGTTATTATTTCAGAAGGTGTTGAGATAATGTCTTGCCACTTTGAAGCTGATATGGATTTAGGCGGTAGAAGTACATTAGGTATCCGTCCTCTCCTTTGGGTAAACGGCTGGCCTGTTGCAGGTGAGCTTTTCAAAGAAGGTACTTACGAAATCGAGTCACAGAGAAGAGGTTATGCTCTTGAACTTACTGTTGACTTCGTTCGTATGCAAGGTGGCGGTATGCGCGGATTTGGTGGTGGTGGCAATGCAAGTGCTCCTGTTCCGCCGATGGAGGCTCAAAAACTTTCTGATGTTATCGGTACATGGCCTACTGGAAACATTGATGTAAGAATGAATGACTATATGTTCCGTCCTCATCAGAGATGGACTATCACAGCCGTTCCAGATGCAGAAGGTTTCTTAGGCAGCCCTGCTTACAAGATTGTAATCGAAGGCACAAACAGAGCTTTGGCTGCTACTGCTGAAGGTGAGGTCATCACCGTTCCTGAATTCACTGGTGCTCCTGAGCAGTTGTGGAGAATCGAACAGTTGACTGACGGTAACTACAGAATTATGCCAAAGGTAGTTCCTGGTTCAAAAGAAGAGCTTGCTCTTATTGCTGTCGGTGACTGCACTCCAACACTTGGCAAGTTTGACATGAAAAGTGACAATTCGAAGTGGAGCTTTAAGGCTCACTAATCAGTTGTATAATAAAAATAGAGACCGGCTAATTTAGTCGGTCTCTATTTTTTATTGTCTGAAACTTTATTTGAAAGTATTCTTCTTAATCAGATACTCAGCAATCTGAACAGCATTGAGGGCAGCACCCTTCTTAATCTGGTCACCTACTACCCAGAAAACTATGCCGTTAGGATTTGCAATATCTTTTCTAATTCTACCAACATAAACGGGATCAGTACCAGACAGGAATAGTGGCATCGGATACTCTTTCTTATCAGGATTGTCCATCAGCACCAGACCCTCACCTTTCGTAACTGCGTTTCTAAATTCTTCAGCAGAAACAGGTCTCTCTGTCTCAGCCCAGATAGCCTCAGAATGACAGCGTAATGCAGGAACACGTACGCATGTTGCACTTACTGCAATGTCGTTATGAAACATTTTTCTGGTCTCATAAAACATCTTCTCCTCCTCCTTAGTATAACCGCTTGGTTTAAAAACATCAATCTGAGGAATAAGATTATATGCCAACTGATATGCAAATTTCTCTACTTTCACCGGTTCTCCATTCAATACCTGACGGTACTGGATTTCCAATTCCTTCATCGCAGCAGCACCTGCACCGCTTGAAGCCTGATAAGTGGAAACTTGTACTTTAGTAACCTTTGAGATATCATTTAATACCTTTAATGCTACAATCATCATTATGGTTGAACAGTTAGGATTGGCAATAATACCTCTCGGACGAACCAGAGCATCTTCAGGGTTGACCTCAGGAACGACTAGCGGGACATCCTTATCCATACGGAACGCACTTGAATTGTCTATCATTATCGCACCGTATTTGGTAATAGTTTCCGCATACTCTTCAGATGTACTTCCACCTGCTGAGACAAAAGCAATATCAATACCTTTAAAATCGTCATTATGCTGGAGTAACTTAACCTTGATCTGTTTACCGCCAAATGTATAAATAGATCCTTCACTACGGGATGACCCGAATAAAACCAACTCATCGAGCGGGAATTTACGCTCTTCCAGCACACGCAGGAACTCTTGTCCTACGGCCCCGCTGGCTCCAACAATTGCTACTCGCATAAGATAAATGCTATATTATTAAAAATTCGAGTGCAAAATTAGTAGTTTATCTTAATCTATTTGACTAGTTTACATTTTTTGGCGTAAAAAATTTCAAATGAGGACTGTTTTGTCTTATTTTGCATAGTAAATAGCAAATGAATCCGAATTAGCAATGACAAAACGATTCTCAAGAACGGAGATCCTACTTGGAAGTGAAGCCTTATCAAAATTATCCAAAGCCAGAATTCTAATAGTAGGAGTCGGTGGTGTCGGAGGGTATGCAGCAGAATTGCTTTGTAGGGCTGGCATAGGAAATATCACTATTGTTGATGGTGATTTCATCGACGAGACAAATCTTAATAGACAGATAATCGCACTCAACTCAAATATTGGAGAGAGCAAGGTCAGCGCATTTGCAAAAAGGCTACTTGATATTAATCCGGATTTAAATATTGAACCGATTTTCAAGTTTCTTGAGGAGGAGGATATCCCATCATTCTTGGAAAATGGCCGATATGATTTTATCATCGATGCCATTGATTCCGTCAGGCCTAAATGCAGTTTAATCAGGGAAGCTTTTATTAGAGATATACCCATCATTAGCAGTATGGGCGCCGGATCAAGAATCGACGCCGGCAAGGTCCATATTGACAAGCTCTCACACACACATCACGACGGCCTCAGCAAAGCTGTCAGAAGACAGATAAATAATAAGAAAATTTCTGACAAATTGGTAGTTGTATTCAGTGATGAATCTCCTATTGTTTCTCAGGAAAATCAAGACAATAACAATAAAAAAACTGTCGGGACTATAAGCTATTTACCTACGGTGTTTGGCTGCTACCTGTCTCAATATGTAATTAACCAACTTATTACAAAGCAATGATTAACTTAAACGGTATTACAAAGAGTTTTGGTTCTCTTAAGGTTCTTAAGGGTATCGATTTAACAATAAACAAAGGAGAAGTCGTAAGCATTGTCGGTCCGAGTGGTGCCGGAAAAACAACTTTGTTGCAAATTATGGGGACACTTGACAAACCGGACAACGGACAGGTTATCTATGACGGAGTTGACACTACATCGTTTTCAGAAAAAGAACTCTCAGCATTTAGAAACAAACATATTGGATTTGTTTTTCAGTTTCATCAATTACTACCCGAATTCTCAGCAAAAGAGAATATTATGATACCTGCACTAATCGCAGGAAAATCCAGTTCTGACGCTTCACAGCGAGCAGAGGAACTCTTGAAACTATTAGGCTTGTCAGATAGGGCAGATCACAAACCAAGTGAACTATCAGGAGGAGAAAAACAGCGTATTGCCGTGGCAAGAGCACTTGTCAATAGGCCTGACATAGTATTGGCAGATGAGCCATCAGGCAGTCTGGACAGTAAAAACAAGAGTGAGTTGCACAAGTTGTTTTTTGATCTCAGGGAGCAACTCGGACAGACATTTGTGATAATAACACACGATGAATCACTTGCTTCCCTGACTGACAGAACTATAAAATTGGTTGATGGTGAAGTGAAAAACTGATTACCACTTCTCAAATCTTAATGTTGCACTTTCATTTGAAAGTATCAACCGTTTATTATCCAATTGTTTGATAAAAAACGTGCT
>CAZYFO010000025.1:0-23350 GCA_964646955.1 uncultured Bacteroidaceae bacterium
CAAAGATAGTGCAAATGAGAACAAAAGCCAAGTTTACTTGGATTATGTCGAATGTAGCTTATCTTCGATTCTTTTGAAGCAAAGGTACTCTTCTTTTGCCGATTGAAAAAGAAGAGTGCCTTTTTTTACGAGGTATTATTATCTGTTTATATGGGCAAATAATGAAACTTTATAAAGGGAGAAAAAGAATAATGCAGGATGACGGCTCAATAAATTCTTTCGCATGAGTTTATGGAAAATAATCCATATCAAATTTAGTACTCCTGAGAGATACATTTTGTCTGCGGTTGCATACCATTTTAAAAGAGTAGTATCGTTATTGAACTTATCATGCATACCGGAGAGTGTCTTTATGGCAGTCTCCGTCTTTTTTAGAAATATTTCGTTTGTCTCAATACCTGTATGAATCAGTGGATTGTCAATATGTTCAATTGCAATCTCTTTCTCTTTGAGCTTAATCCCAAAAAGAACATCTTCATATCCATATTGAACAAAATGCTCGTCAAATTCGATTTCTAGAAAAACATCTCTTTTAATCATAAAGGAGAATGTGGAGAAATGAGAATATGGTGATATCGAACGGTATTTAGCTCTTCGACTTTTATCGGCATTTTTCTCATATTTATATCTAAGTTCGTGTCCAATGGCCGGTGGCGTATTGGAATGGACCAGGCCTCCGCAAACGACTGTCGACCTTTTCCCCGCTTCAATATATTTTTCTATAAAATCATTGCTGCGTACCTCTGCATCGCAGTCCAGAAAGAGGAGTGTATCATATTTTGATCTTTTTGCCAGAAAGTTCCTAATTGCAGCTCGTCCGATGTTCTTGTCCAGCTTTATGAAGGAACATCCCGCAAGACTTTCTATCTTATTGTTTGAATTAATAGTGTCTTTGTCGGAAGAGTGATCGTCACACACAATTATTTCAAACTGAGATCCATACATGACGCATTGCCTGTAAAGGTCTGCGACAAGCTTGGAACAATCCTGATTATAGCATGGGATCAGTATTGATAGCATTGTATGTCATTTTAATTTTTATCCAAAAGTAGTATTTTTTTGAAAAGAAAGAGTGGTTTATTTGAAATGATAATGTAAAGAGGGTAACTTTGACTCAAAATCAAAGATAGGCGGCACTCGACATAATCCAAGTAAACTTGGCTTCTGTCCTCGTTTGCATTATCTTTGCCAAAAATAAAAAAAAGAGAATGCAACCGTTAGCAGAGAGAATGAGACCAAAGTCACTGGACGATTATGTCGGTCAGAGGCATCTGGTTGGGGAGGGCGCGATACTTCGTAAAATGATCGATTCCGGCCGCATCTCCTCTTTTATTCTCTGGGGTCCTCCGGGAACAGGCAAGACCACTCTTGCTCAGATTGTTGCTTCTAGACTTGATGTCCCTTTTCATACTTTGAGTGCCGTGTCGGCGGGGGTAAAGGATGTTCGTGACGTAATAGATGCAGCGCAAAGGAACAGACTCTTCAATCAGGTAAGTCCAATTCTGTTTATTGATGAGATTCACCGTTTTAACAAGGCTCAGCAGGATTCACTCCTTGGCGCTGTTGAAAGGGGGGTAATAACACTGATTGGAGCTACTACAGAGAATCCTTCTTTTGAGGTAATCAGACCGTTGCTATCAAGAATGCAGGTCTATGTTTTGAATTCTTTGGAAAAAGAAGACTTGTTAGATCTTTTGAATAGGGCAGCCACGACGGATGAGTTGATGAAGACAAGGAATATTGAGTTTAAAGAGACAAATGCTCTTTTAAGATTTTCCGGAGGCGATGCACGTAAACTGCTTAATATACTTGAACTTGTTGTAGAGGCTGAAGAATCCAATGAAGTTGTAATAACCGATGAAAAGGTAAATATCAGACTTCAGCAGAATCCTTTGGCATATGATAAAGACGGTGAGATGCATTATGACATTATTTCTGCTTTTATCAAATCTATAAGGGGTAGTGATCCTGATGGTGCTTTATATTGGCTGGCCCGTATGGTACAGGCGGGAGAGAATCCGTCTTTTATTGCCAGACGTTTGGTTATTTCAGCTGCCGAGGATATAGGATTGGCGAATCCCAATGCTTTATTGCTAGCCAATGCAGCTTTTGATGCTGTAATGAAGATAGGTTGGCCGGAAGGGCGAATTCCTTTGGCCGAAGCTACAGTCTATTTAGCTACGAGCCCCAAAAGCAACTCCGCATATCTTGGCATAGACTCTGCTTTACAAAAGGTCGTTGAAACGGGTAATTTACCTGTACCGCTTCATCTTAGGAATGCACCGACTTCATTGATGAAAGATCTTGGATATGGTGACGGGTATAAATACTCTCATGATTATGCAGGACACTTTGTCAAACAGCAGTTTATGCCTGATGAATTAAAGAATGTCCGTCTATGGAGTCCTCAAGAGAATGGTCAAGAGGAGAAAATAAAGGAGCGAATGGAGGCTCTTTGGAATAAAAAATACTGAGAAATATTATCCTCAAAGAAAACTAAAAGATTCTACTATCTTGTTTTGATATTGCTCATTCCAACAAGACTATCATATCTGGAGCCGGTCTGTCTGAAATAGATTAATATGAGATATTCGTTTTCCGTTTCGTAGAAGTCTCCTTCGGTCACTGATGTCTGCCCCTTTGTTTCACCCTCTGGAACCCAAAGATATTGATAATCATATGATCCTTGTTTTAAAAGTGCGGTGAATTCATAAGATTTTGTAGCTTCATTGTATTTCATCTTCCATTTATCCGATAACTCTCTTTGAGTAAAGTCACTGCTGATAAAGAGGTTTCCTCCTGATAGTTTAGGTGATGAATAGGTGAAGTGGACAAAAAGATAATCAGCCTCAGTATCATTGTTATTTGCTTGACTGTATCTAGCTATATACCGTCCGTTATGGTCTTGATCATATAAGTAATTGATACGTTGTTTATCAGTTAGCAGAGTCGCATGAAAATAAGGGTCGAAAAAATTCACTTTATCGACATTTTGCAGATAGTCATACATGTTTATTATCTCGAATCTTCGAAATTCATTGCCTGCGGTGAATATCAATTGTCTGTTATTAGAGAATTTTATCTGTCCGTTCATAAGATGTGACGGCTTAAGATTAGTCACCATTTCATCGATTCTTCTGTTTTGTATGACTACTTCTTTAAGTTCTTTTTCGGGATCTCTTACGGATAATCCGGGATAGGACACTAGAAGTTCAATTTGTTGGTGTTTGTTGTTTGTGTCGATATCTGTGTTTGAGGATACGGTGGCGCTAACGGTAGCTAATGGCTCAATTACTGCAAAGCGGACTTCAGCCACAAGTATTTCATTTTCTGAGATCTCTATTATGTAATTCCCGGATATTTTCAGTGAAACATTTTCATTAGGAATAGTTAGTTTGTAATGTGTGTACTCAAAAGTTGTGTTCAATGAGTTACTATATTCTTCAATAGGTTGGCCATTAAATCCTTGTAGATATATGGATTCATTAATATCCGATTTGTTCCAGGATGCATCACAGTGATTTATCCTATATGTGAAATGATGGTATTCGTGGGACATTTCATCGAAGGAAATCGTAATAAATTCTTCGCTGTTAAGTTTGATTATTGGGGGTAACAACCAATTGCCATTGGCCTCAGTTCTTAATGATAGAATTTGGTCATTATAGGCTTTAGCCCAACCGGCGTGCATGGTTAATGAATCCATGCATAATATCACCAATGCCAATGCTTTGACGAGAAGATTATTCCGTTTTTTGTACATAACGCAAATTTAGTTATTATTTATTTGAAGTCACATAATAATATTATGGATAATGAGTGAAAAAAGAGTAACTTTGCGCTCCGAAAAATGTAGGCTATGGCAAAAGAATTAAAAGACCTTACCAAGAGAAGTGACAATTACTCTCAATGGTATAACGAATTGGTTGTGAAAGCCGATTTGGCTGAACAAGCTCCCGTTCGCGGCTGTATGGTTATTAAACCTTATGGATATGCAATATGGGAAAAAATACAGAGAATCCTTGACGATAAGTTCAAAGAAACCGGTCATCAGAATGCGTATTTTCCTTTGTTGATACCCAAATCATACTTGAGCCGTGAGGCTGAGCATGTTGAGGGATTTGCAAAAGAGTGTGCCGTGGTGACTCATTATAGGTTGAAAAATGCAGAAGACGGTTCTGGTGTGATTGTTGATCCTTCTGCAAAACTTGAAGAGGAACTAATCATTCGTCCTACTTCTGAAACAATCATCTGGAGTACATATAAGAACTGGATAAAGTCATATAGAGATCTTCCTATACTTTGTAATCAGTGGGCCAACGTAATGCGTTGGGAGATGCGTCCTCGTCTCTTCCTGCGTACATCAGAATTTCTTTGGCAGGAGGGGCACACGGCTCATGCTACCAGAGAGGAGGCAGAGACGGAGGCCAAGAAGATGCAGGGAGTATATGCAGACTTTGTAGAAAAGTACATGGCTGTTCCTGTTGTTAGAGGTGTTAAATCGGAAACGGAACGTTTTGCCGGTGCCCTTGATACTTATACCATTGAGTCGATGACTCAAGACGGAAAGGCTTTGCAGTGTGGTACTTCTCATTTCTTGGGACAAAACTTCGCTAAGGCTTTTGACGTACAGTTTGTAGATAAGGATAATAAACTTGATTATGTATGGGCTACCTCTTGGGGTGTTTCTACACGTTTGATGGGTGCCTTGATTATGGCCCATTCTGATGATAACGGATTGGTACTACCTCCGAAACTGGCTCCTATACAGGTAGTTATAGTTCCGATCTACAAGACAGCCGAAGAATTGGGGAAAATAGATGATAAGGTTGCCGGCCTGGTTGAGAAGTTACGCAATATGGGTATCAGTGTAAAATATGACAATGCCGATAACAAGCGTCCGGGTTTCAAATTTGCCGATTATGAGGTTAAGGGAATACCTGTCAGAGTAGTAATGGGATTCCGCGACTATGAGAATGGTACGGTTGAAATAATGCGTCGTGATACTCTTGAAAAGGAAACAGTTTCATTTGATGGAGTAGAAGAGACAATTTATAAACTTCTCATCGACATTCAGAATAATATTTTCGAGAAAGCGCTCGCTTACCGTAAGGCTCATACTTTTGAGGTGGATTCATACGATGAATTCAAAGAAAAGATTGAAGCAGGTAACTTCGTTTTAGCACATTGGGACGGAACTGCAGAAACTGAGGCTAAGATTAAGGAGGAGACAAAGGCTACAATCCGTTGCTTGCCTTTGAATTATGAATCAACTCCTGGAAAATGCGTTTTGACTGGCAAACCTTCAGAGAGAAGAGTTCTGTTTGCAAGATCTTATTGATCAATATTTTTTGACTTCTTGGATTTCTTGGATTTTCTATTGGGAATAATCTTATCGAAATCCTTTTCATAGACCACGCCGACACCTTGTGTTGTTAGCGTGGTTTTTGAAAAATATTTATCGTTGTTTTTGCTGTATCCTTTTAGGCTAATGCCATGTTTTGGTAACAATAGCCACTGTACCTCAAAGTCTCCAATGAAGTTGGATGTGTTGTTTAGGGCATTTTCGCGATAACCGAAGTTCCCGTTAACCAGTAATCTGTTATTTAGTAATCTGGCTTCAAGAATCCCTTCCAATTCTTTGTTTGTCATATTTGTGGAGTTACCATATAGATAACTGCCGGCAGTGACATTACTTGAGAGTGACAAAATATCGGTGTTAAGAACCTGTGAAAGGATGTTGTTTATCTGAGTGTTAACCGTAGAATTAAGAATAGATTCCATTGCATTTGGACTTAAACCGTTAACATTCTCTGCATTGGAATAATCATAGGTATAGAATCTTCCGACGGCTAGAAGGTACATAAACTGCATATTCCGCTGCTCTTCGGTACTGGTAGCACCTGCCAGAATCTCTTTTTCTTCGGATGTGCCTTGAGGCATGTCGATATCAAAAGATAGAGTAGGATTGTATACCTGACCTGTGATGTCCATAAGGCATCTTACTCTTACGTTACTATTTGCTGTAGCATTGGCATCTAAGTCAAATATAGATGCTGAGTTTACTGAATGGTATGTGTGAAAGTTTAATTCAGTATCAGCCGGCTTACCGGTAAATCTGACGAAACTATTGTCTAATATGCTGAAGTTTTTCCTTATGAGATTTTCCAAAGATAAAACACATTGGCCGCGGCTTACATTGAAAATTCCATTAAGTGAGATTCCATCGGAACTATTGTATCGTGACGATATGTTTCCTTCGCCTCTGAAAGAACCGTTAATGTTATTCATTGAAAGCAGTATTTCTGCGTCTTCAGTACAATCGACATTAATATTCAAATGAAGTCTGGGAGATGATTTTTTCTTAATTTCAGACGTTATTACTGAGTCAATTGCAGTAGAATAATAAGTCGAACCATCTACAATTCTCAAGAATTTGTAATCTGATACATTTTCTGATGACAGGTTGTATCCGAATTGGGTCCCTGCTGTAGTTCTTGCATCGGCTTGTATGTTAATGCCGTTTTTTTGGTTGTGTGTCAATGTCATCGAACCTTCAGCAAACACTTTTGCATATATGGAACTGTTATCGGACTTCGGTAGATTTAATAATTGCATGTTGGCAAAATGAGCGTTCATATCTACCGAAAAATTATGAAGGTTATGATGATTGATAATGCACGTAAGTATTCCGTCATGACCGTTCTCATCGTAAAATTCAACATCTTTAAATATCATTTTATTCGGTTCAAACCACAAGGTGTCCCTTTTAATAATAAACGCAGTGTTAATTGAACCTTGATCCAGATATCCGTTTTCCAATATTACCTCTCCTTTAAGATTCAAATCTCCTATAGGACCGTAGATTTTCATTTTTCCCAATGCTGTTCCGCGTAAATCTCTAAAAATGTTGTCGGTAAACATATTCAAAAAATGCAGGTCAGTGCGATTTGCATCAATATCAAAATCAAGAGATCTGTTTTTTGTATCGAAAAATCCGCTTATTGATGTACTTGATTTTTTACTATCAATCATATTTGCATTAATGTCAATATGTTGTAATTCGTCGTTCCATGACCCGGAAACATCCAAATTTCCATACTCCGTTTGATAAAAGCCGAAATTTTCAATTGAAAGCTTACCGAGGAATACAGGCTTGAAAAGTAGTGATCTGGCGGACATATATCCCGAAGCAGTCCCTTTGAAATCAAGGCTATTCATTCTAAACATTGATAGCAGTTCGTCAATATTTATCTGTTGTAAAGCTACGTTAATCACGTCGCTTGAGTCAGCAGAAATTATTCCATTTGCTCGGACATATTGATTATCGTGACTTAAATCAAAATGGGAGATTTGAATTTTTCCCGAATCAATATATACTTCCGTAGGTGATAATTGCCATTCAATATTGTTAACGGTAAAATTTGTTTTTTCGAAGTTATAATTACTCTTTATCCAATTCGTTGATTCATCAAATCCCTGAAAATCTACAGAACCTTGGATTGATCCTTCGAATTCACCCGCGTTTCTACTCTTCCAAGAGAGAAGGCCGGATATTTTATTATTTAAAGCAGTTAATGATCCTTTTACGTCTGTAGGAGTGCTTCCTTGTTGATTATGGGCACTGTTTAGAGAAATAGAACAGATGCCTTTTCTTGAATCAATAGATAACAGACTATTATCCATATGTTCTTGACCGATTGTGAGATCAGGAATGGATAAATCCATATTAGCAATGCTGTCGCAGTCATTTACATAAAATTGCAAAGAAGCTGTATTTTCAAAAGAGAGAGGTATGTTGAAAACTTTTTTGAAAAGATCTGTTTTCTGTAGTCTTATATCAATCATGAACGTGTTGCATGGATAAATACAATTAGAATTTGGGCAACCTATTTTGTTGGTTATCCAATCATGAAGTGACGGTAATGACTGATTGACAATAGTCATTATTGATGCAGGAATAGTGGTTGTTTTGTAGTCTCCAATAACCGAAACATTAAGAAAATCGCTTATTATAGAAATGATATGCTGTTTCTCACCTAAGTCTCCAATATTTAGAAGAAACTCCTTTATTGGAAAAGTGCCGTTTTCATTGTTGAATTTAGCATTTTCAATAGTTAGTTTTCCATGGAGATTATTAATGTTGTTTCCTCTGAAATTTGCTGAAAGATTTCCGCTAATTTGTGCGCTGTCAGTTGTGTTAATGAGGTTAAGTGCTTTAAGATTAATATTTTCGGCCGTCATCAACATGGATAAGGATGAGTTTTGTTTGTCTGGGGAAAAAGAGGAATAAAGAGCCAATTTCGCATTTTCATCGTTTAATATTAATTCGGCTGTTATTGTATCCCTGATAACTTTTCCAGATATTTCAATATCATCATATTTATAACCTTTGTATGACATTTTCTTGACAACAGAACTGAAATGTCCATTAGAATAATGTGAACTGGTAACTATTCTGTCTGCTTTAACTGATATATCGCATTTATCGAAGTTGTTATTATTCAAAATGGACTTTAGATTTATGCTCTCACCGTCAATAGATGCTGATTGAAAACCATGTTTGTCTGAAAAGGCAATATCTATTGAGCCTGCATCACAATTGACAGATGTACTTGTAGAGTAGTTATCTATTTCTCCACAGATATCTGTTTGAAATGATCCATTGCCAATGGCTTGTAATTGTTCAGGAATGACGCATTCAAATCCGGCTAACTGTTTATTTAGAAAACTGTATAGATTAGAAGACATGGATCCTGTAATAGTCCCGTTTTTTACAGATATCTTATTTAAGGTATTATAATTTATTACATCGGCTTTTCCATTTAGTGAGAATTCATTATTTGATGATTGTAGAAAGACCGATGATATCGCCATTTTTTTACTGTCGCCATTAGCATTGAAACGGAAATCCAACTTATCAGTCATGGATGATAATTTTGGATATAGTGCCTTGAAATCAGCGCCGGTAATTATGGAGTTAAGGTCTACCGATAATCTTGGGGAATCAACGGCATTTTTGCTTTTCAATCCGTAATTTATGAAAAACCGGTTTATTCCTATATGGCTATTTAGGGTATTAAGGTAGAATCCGTGAATGCTTGAAGTATTTGGGCCTACAGATATGTATCCTTTTGTCTGTGTTATTTGTAGTCCGGATTGTTCGGTACATGCGAACTTCCTTATTACCAGATTTAAAGAATCATCATCCAAATTTTTCAATGATAATTTAGCGGATAGATTGTTTACATGAAGATGATTCGAGTTAAACCGGTCTTTAGTTTCAGGAACGGATCTTACATCATATCTGATAGAACCGTTTTTTAGAATAATGGAGTTTATTCTAAGATTTAAACGGCTATCATTTTCCTTGGTTTTTTTAAATTTGTCAAATATGAATTGACAATTCAAATTTGCGTTAACACTATCCCTATGTAAATTAATATCCGGGTGCAGTAATCTGATATTGGTGATGCATAACCTTTTTTGCAACAAAGGAAGCATTTTTATCCTTAGAGCAACCGAACCGAAAGAAGCCAAAGAATCTTTATTCTGATCATAAACAACGAGGTTGTTAATTATTATACCACAGGGATAGACCACTGATATGCTGGAGGCATCAACATCAGTTTCCAGGGTATTCTCAAAGATATGAACTATCCTTTGAGCTACCTCTTGCTGAATTTTGTCGCTATTTATCAGATAATGTCCGCCTATAAATAGCAAAAACAGCACTGCGATTATAATATGAACTGCTCTGTTCGGTTTCACTTATATTCGGTCTTTAACTTGCAAAGTTACATTTTATCAGTCAAAAGATAAGCGATTAGGTCCTTTTTTCTCTTACAATTTCTGTTACGGGCATAATGTAGTTTAAATGGGCTATTTGTTAATAAGAAACAGACTTTTGTGTAATATTTTCTACTATAATTTTTGTAACTTCGCGCCGATTTTCAGATAGGTACTTAGATAGGTATTATTCATAAATATTCTTAATAAACAAATGGCAGAAATCATTCGATTACGAAAAGGTTTGGACATTAAGTTATTAGGCAGCCCGGAGAAGGTAATTAATACGGTTAAGACATCTGAGACATATGCATTATGTCCTGATGATTTTACCGGCGTTACTCCTAAACCGGTTGTCAAAGAACAACAGAATGTCAAAGCCGGAGAGGCTCTGTTTATTGACAAGAATCATCCTGAAGTGAAATTTGTTTCACCTGTCAGTGGTGAGGTTGTTGAAGTAACAAGAGGCGCTCGCCGTAAGGTTCTTAACATCGTTGTCAAGCCCGATGCGAACCAACAATTTGTAGAGTTTGGAAAGAAAAGCGTTCAGTCCCTTTCAGGAAGTGAGATTAAAAGTGCACTTCTGGAGTCAGGCCTGTTCGGGTTCTTCCGCCAGCGTCCATATGACGTTGTTGCAAATCCGGAAGACAGTCCACGCAGTATTTTTGTTTCGGCTTTCGATTCAAAACCTCTTTCTCCCGATTTTGAGTTTATCCTTAGTGGAAATGAATTGGATTTCCAGACCGGATTGAGCGCAATTGCAAAGATTGCACCTACATATCTCGGTATAAGTTCCGATCAGACATCTCAAACGCTGACTCAGGCGAAGAATGTTGAAACATATACTTTTAAGGGTGCACATCCTGCGGGTAACGTTGGTGTTCAGATAAACCACATAAAGCCGATCAATAAGGGCGAAATCGTATGGACGATAGATCCGGAGGTTGTGATTTTTGTTGGTCGTTTGTTCAACAAGGGTATTGTAGACATGACCAGAGTAATCACTGTGGCAGGTCAGAATATTAATAAGCCATCATATGCAAAAGTTTTGGTTGGTGCTCAAATAGCATCTATTGTTGATGGAAACTTGAGTTCTGAAGAACATGTCCGTGTAATCAATGGAAATGTTCTGACTGGTCGTAAGGCTTCAAAGGAAGATTATTTGGATGCTTTTGCCAATACAGTAACGGTAATTCCGGAAGGTGATGATGTTAATGAATTCATGGGCTGGATTATGCCTAGATTTAAAACATTTAGTGTGAACCGTACGTTCTTTACCTGGCTTATTAATATGCTCTCTCCCAAGAAGCAGTTTAGTATTGATGCCAGAGTAAAGGGTGGTGAGCGTCATATGATTATGTCTGGTGAGTATGATAAAGTTCTTCCTATGGATATTTACCCTGAGTACCTTATCAAAGCAATAATTACCGGAAATATAGAGAAAATGGAAGCCTACGGCATCTACGAGGTTGCGCCTGAGGATTTTGCCTTGTGTGAGTTTGTTGATTCGTCCAAATTGGAGCTTCAGCGTATTGTTCGTCAGGGATTGGATAACCTACGCGCCGAAATGGCATAATAAAAGAAAGTTATGAGTTTAAAAAATTTTCTTGATAAAGTAAAACCGAATTTTGAGGAGGGCGGCAAACTGAGTGCTTTCCGTTCGGTGTTCGAAGGATTTGAATCCTTTCTGTATGTGCCAAATGCAACATCAAAGAATGGTGTAAACATTCACGATGCCATTGATAGCAAACGTATCATGATTATGGTTGTGATAGCGCTTTGTCCTGCACTTTTATTCGGTATGTACAATGTCGGATATCAGCATTTCCTGGCTGCAGGTCTTGATTTGCAGTTCTGGCCAATGTTTATGTTCGGCTTTTTGGCTGTTCTGCCGAGAATCATTGTTTCATATGTAGTCGGTTTGACTATTGAATTTATAGTAGCTCAGTGGAAACACGAAGAGATACAGGAAGGATTCCTAGTAACCGGTTTCATTGTTCCTTTGATTATTCCGGCATCATGTCCTCTGTGGATACTTGCAATCGCTGTTGCATTTGCTGTAATTTTTTCAAAAGAGATATTTGGCGGTACAGGAATGAATTTCCTGAATGTGGCTTTGATTACACGTGCATTTATATTCTTCGCTTATCCTTCAGTTATCTCGGGAGACGCCGTTTGGGTTGTTAATCATTCGATTTTGGGATTAGGTGCTGACATTGACGGTCTGACTCAGGCAACTGCGTTAGGTATTGCATCTACAACATCTGAGGCACTTCCATTCAGCTGGAATATGATTACCGGTCTGATTCCTGGTTCTGTTGGTGAGACAAGTATTATAGCAATAGGTCTTGGAGCTTTACTTCTTCTATATACTGGAATTGCAAGTTGGAGAACTATGCTGTCTGTATTAGTTGGAGGTGCTTTGGTTGCAGTCCTATATAATAAGGTAGGTCCTGACAATGCTATGGCAGCTATGCCTTGGTATGAACATCTTGTAATAGGCGGTTTTGCCTTTGGTGCGGTATTTATGGCTACAGATCCTGTAACATCTTGTCGTACTAATATTGGCAAATATATTTATGGCTTGTTGATTGGTATGGTTGCAATCACAATTCGTGTCATGAATCCGGGTTATCCTGAAGGTATGATGTTAGCTATTTTGCTTATGAACTGCTTTGCTCCGCTTATTGACTATTGCGTTGTTCAGTATAATGTGAATAAACGTGCAAAACGAATTATTAAATAATTGGTACAATGGCTACGAAAAAATTTAAATGTACAGTTTGTGGCTACATCCACGAAGGTGACAAGGCACCGGATTTCTGTCCGGTATGTAACGCACCGGCATCAAAATTTGTAGAGATAGAGACTAAGAAGACCGTCAACACCAATAGTAACGTATATACTGTCATCTATGCTGCTGTAATGGTTATCATAGTGGCTTTTATGTTGGTTTTTGTTTCTTCTGTTTTGAAAGAACGTCAGACAACAAATATTATTCAGGATACTCAGAAACAGATTCTCTCTTCTCTTAATATGAGAGAAGTGAAAAATGCGGGAGAGACCTATAATGAAATTGTTAAAGGCGATTACCTTTTGCAGAATGACGGTTCATTGGTAGAGAATGATCAAAAGTTCAGTACCAGCTATAAGGGAGAATTCACTTCTGGTCGTCTGCATGTTTTCAAGGCTGAAATAGAGGGAGAAACCAAGTATGTGATTCCAATGAATGGTCTTGGTCTCTGGGGACCTATATGGGGCTATGTTGCTCTAAATGAGGATCGCTCAACCATCTATGGTATTTATTTTTCACATGCTTCAGAAACTCCGGGACTTGGAGCAGAGATCTCCAATACTAATTTTCAGGATCTTTTCAAGAATAAGAAACTTCTTAAAGAAGGAGAGATTAAGCTTGATATTACCAAATTCGGATTGGCACAAGATGCCGATTATGATGTAGATGGAGTATCCGGTGCTACCATAACTTCAAAAGGTGTAAACTCGATGATAAGTACTGTTCTTGCCTCATATTTGCCTTTTTTAAATGAAGGTGGAGTTCAGTTGGAAGACCGTACTGAAAAATACATTGAGCCAAATGACTCTGTTGTATTATCAGATAATGTAGAGGAGTAATCATTATGGCAAATAAAAACAAAGAGATATTAAATCAGCCGTTATGGCTGAATAATCCGGTCATTGTGCAGATATTGGGTATCTGTTCGGCTTTGGCTGTTACAGCCAAACTGAAACCGGCAATAGTGATGGGCCTTTCGGTAGCTATTATAGTAGCCATGTCCAATGTTATCATTTCACTTATAAGAAATTCTATACCTAACAGAATTAGAATTATCGTTCAGTTGGTAGTAGTAGCTGCATTGGTAACAATAGTAAGTGAAATATTAAAGGCTTTTGCATACGATGTAAGTGTTCAGCTTTCAGTTTATGTAGGTCTGATTATAACAAACTGTATCCTCATGGGACGTCTTGAGGCTTTTGCCATGCAGAATAAACCATGGGATTCATTCCTGGATGGTATAGGAAACGGACTTGGCTATGCAATTATTCTTATCGTTGTAGCTTTTGTACGTGAACTGTTTGGAAGCGGTACGCTATTCGGAATTAAAGTTATTCCTGATTTCTTATATCAACATGGATACTTGAACAACGGCTTGATGTTGATGCCTCCTATGGCATTGATATTGGTCGGATGTATTATCTGGGTACACAGAGCTAAGAATAAGGATTTACAAGAAAAATAAAAGCGAAAGATTATGGAACATTTTTTCAGTTTGTTGGTTAGGTCAATTTTTGTTGACAACATGATATTCGCTTTCTTCCTTGGCATGTGCTCTTTCCTGGCCGTGTCAAAGAATGTAAAGACTGCATTTGGATTGGGTATAGCTGTTATCTTCGTACAGCTGATAACACTTCCCGTTAACTATCTTCTCCAGACTAAGGTTCTCGGACCGAATTGTATAGTAGAAGGTGTGGATCTGTCTTTTCTCAGTTTTATTCTGTTTATAGCTGTTATTGCAGGTATCACTCAGTTGGTTGAGATGATTGTTGAGAAATTCACTCCTGGACTGTATAGCTCTCTCGGCATCTTTTTGCCTTTGATTGCCGTAAACTGTGCGATTATGGGAGGCTCTCTCTTTATGCAGCAGCGTATTGAGATGGATCCGGATAGCACTCAGGCGATTACAAACTTCGGTGATTCAATTTCATTCGCTCTTGGCTCAGGTATTGGCTGGATGTTAGCCATTGTATGTTTGGCTGCTATCAGAGAGAAACTTGAGTACAGTGACGTTCCAAAACCATTGAAAGGTATTGGTATTACATTTATAACAGTAGGTCTGATGGCTATGGCATTTATGTGCTTCTCAGGACTTGCATTTTAAAAAAGGGAGAATGATATGAATCTATATTTATCTAGCATAATAGTATTTTTAGTCGTAATACTTTTACTGGTAGTTATACTATTGGTAGCGAAGTCCTATTTAGTATCTTCCGGTAAGGTTAAGATTACGATTAATGGCGATAAGGAACTTGAAGTCAATTCAGGAGCTAGCTTGCTCAGCACACTCTCGGAGAATGGTGTATTTCTCCCATCAGCGTGCGGAGGTAAAGGTTCCTGCGGTCAGTGCAAGTGTCAGGTTCCTCAGGGGGGTGGAGAGATTCTTGATTCTGAAAAAGGTCAATTCACACGTAAACAGATTAAAGACAATTGGCGTTTAGGATGTCAATGTAAGGTTAAAGGAGACTTGTCTATCAAGATTCCTGAGAGTGTACTTGGGGTCAAGGAGTGGGAGTGTGAGGTTATCTCCAATAAGAATGTGGCTACATTCATCAAGGAGTTTATAGTACAGCTTCCTGCCGGTGAGCACATGGATTTTGTGCCTGGTAGCTACGCTCAGATTAAGATTCCTACATACCAGATGGATTATGATAAGGACATTGATAAGTCACTCATAGGTGATGATTATCTTCCTGCATGGAAGAATTTCGGCCTATTCACTTTGAAAGCAAAGAATGAGGAGACAACAATCCGTGCTTATTCAATGGCTAACTATCCGGCTGAAGGTGATCGTATCATGCTGACTGTCCGTATTGCTACTCCTCCATTTAAGCCAAGACCAGAAGTAGGCTTCCAGGATGTTCCATCCGGTATAGCTTCTTCTTATATCTTTAGCCTGAAGCCGGGAGATAAGGTGATGATGAGTGGTCCTTATGGTGATTTCCATCCTATCTTCAACTCAGAGAGAGAGATGATATGGGTAGGTGGCGGTGCCGGTATGGCTCCTCTCCGTGCTCAGATAATGCATATGACAAAGACTCTTAAGACAACCAATAGAAAGATGTCTTATTTCTATGGCGCACGTGCATTGAACGAGGTATTCTATCTGGAAGATTTCCTTGAGATAGAGAAAGAGTATCCTAACTTCTCATTCCATTTGGCATTGGACCGTCCGGATCCTGCAGCTGATGCAGCAGGTGTTAAGTACACTGCCGGCTTTGTTCACAATGTGATGTTCGATACTTACTTGAAAGATCATGAGGCTCCTGAGGATATAGAGTACTACATGTGCGGCCCTGGACCTATGTCAAAGGCTGTAACATCAATGCTTGACAACCTTGGTGTTGATCCTCAATCAATAATGTTTGATAACTTCGGAGGCTAATCTTCGTTGATATAATCACATTCAAAGGCTACTCTTCAGGGTAGCCTTTGTTGTTATAATAAATGTGGCGAAAGCTATCTATAATGTGACGAAAAACACAACCAGAAGGTGTTATAGGCTTCTTTTGAGTCTGAATAATCAGTACCTTTGCAAATAAAAAACAGAAGATGAAAAGTCTGAAAATAGCAGTTTTGGTTAAGCAGGTGATAGATACTTATTCCGCCGGTGGAACAACATTAAATAGTGATGGAACTATAAACCGCGACCAGCTTCCCGCCATAATCAATCCCGATGATCTGAATGCACTTGGATTGGCATTTAAATTGCGTGATATGGCTGGTGGAGGTACGGTTACGGTCATTTCAATGGGACCGCCCAGAGCAGTTGAATCTATACGTGAGGCGATATGGCGTGGTGCAGATAAGGGACTACTTCTTTCTGACAGAAAATTTGCAGGATCTGATACACTGGCCACATCGTATGCACTGTCTCAGGCTATCCGCATGATAAAAGCAGATATAGTTTTATGCGGTAGTCAATCGATAGATGGAGATACAGGACATGTAGGACCCCAGACAGCACAGCAGCTGGGTATACCGCAGGTTACATATACAGAAGATATAATTAAATTGTCGGAGTCTGATGGATGCCTGTCGATACAGGCAATACGACTTACTGATGCCGGCAATGAGATTGTGGAGGTATCTGATCCCGTATTGTTTACCGTCGCACGCTCGGCCTCATCCTGCGGACCTAAGAATGTTCGCCGGATGATGGAGTTTAAGAATAAGGGAGTGGATTGTATTACGGCAGCAGACCTAGATGCCGACATTGAACGTCTGGGATTAACCGGATCACCTACCAGAGTCGTAGATTCTGTCAAGTTTACGGTTGAAGAGCGTAATAATTCGATGTTGACCTCATCCGAAAGTGATATAGAAAGTATGTTCGCAGCTCTTCGCAAAAACAATTTAATCGATTGAATTCTATGAATAATATACTTGTGTTCTGTCAGACTGATGCTGACGGTATTATGGAAGTTAGTCTTGAATTACTTACCAAAGGCAGGGAACTGGCAGGAAAATCCGGTCAGAGCCTTGAGGCTATAGTAATCGGTGATAATATAAAATCTGTAGACAGTACTCTTTATAAATATGGAGCTCAGACAGTTTATGTGGCCGATGATAAACGTCTGAAAAACTACACGACTCAACCTTTCTGCAAAATAATATGTCATGTAACCAGACAAACAGAGCCTTCCGTTATTCTTTTTGGTGCCACCAGACTGGGAAGAGATCTGGCCCCGAGAGTAGCCGCAGAGCTTCATACAGGCATCACTGCAGACTGTACCAGACTTGAAATTGCAGATTATACAGATTCAGAAGGTAAGGTCTGCAAAAACATCCTGCAGGAGATAAGACCCAGCTTTATCGGCAATCAGCTGACCACCATAATAGAACCCTACAGAAGGCCCCAGATGGCCACTGTTCGTGAAGGTGTGATGATTAAGAAAACTCTTGATAAAGCAGTAGATGGTAAAAGTATAATTTTGGATGTTAATGCATTGTTGTCCGACGAAAAGGACTTTCCGGTAAGGGTAATCAGTGAAGCCGTTTTTTCAAAACCGAATGGTCTCAAGAATGCCAATGTAGTGATTGCAGGAGGTTATGGAGTAGGAAGTTGTGAGACCTTTGAACGTTTGGGTGTTTTGGCCGAAATGCTTGGCGGTGAGATTGGTGCCACGCGTGCAGCAGTTGATGCAGGATATGTATCTTATGATAGAATGATAGGACAGACCGGTTTGACGGTGTCCCCAAAGCTATACATCGCCTTTGGAATATCAGGGCAGGTGCAACACACAGTCGGTATGGACAGGTCTTCTGTTATTGTAGCCGTAAATACGGATGCAAATGCTCCAATACACAGGATTGCCGATTATTCAATAATAGGCGAAACCAGAGAGGTTGTTGAGAAAATGATTTATACATTGAAAAATGAGAAGCTATGAATAATTACTTTAAAGATAATGACCGCCTTGAAAAGATACTGCATCATCCATTGATGCATAGTATTGTTGATATGATGGAAGACGGATATACCCAGTCTGAAAAATATGCGATAGCTCCTGATTCTTTCGAAGATGCTATTGATTCATATTACAATAGTATGGAAATCCTGGGAGGTATATGTGCATCGGAAATAGCAGGCAATGCCAAGGGTGTAGACCTGGAAGGGCCGAAATGTATTGATGGATGCGTAAAATATGCATCAGGAACAGAACAGGATCATAAGATACTTATTGAATCGGGACTATACGGATTATCTCTTCCCAGAGAATATAACGGACTGAATTTCCCGACAGTACTATTTTCCATGTCGTCTGAACTCATTTCACGCGCTGATGCCAGCTTCGATAATATCTGGTCCCTTCAGGATTGTGCCAAAACAATAGAAGAATTCGGTTCTGACGAACAGAAGTCATATTTTCTGCCAAAGATAGAGAAAGGAGCAACATGTTCCATGGACCTAACCGAGCCAGATGCCGGCAGTGACCTGCAGGCTGTTCAGTTGAAAGCCTCATTTGATGAAGAGAAACAAACGTGGGTCTTGAATGGCGTAAAGCGATTCATCACAAATGGAGATTCCGATATTCATCTAATTGTTGCCAGAAGTGAAGAGAATACATTAGACGCTCGCGGGTTGTCACTTTTCGTTTATGAGAAGCAGTCGGGTGGCATGACAGTACGTAGAATAGAGCATAAACTGGGTATTATAGGTTCACCTACTTGCGAACTCGTTTTCAAGGATGCTCCTGTTCAGTTGGTCGGAAATCGCAGAATGGGTCTTATCAAGTACGTAATGGCCATGATGAATGGTGCCCGTCTCGGTATAGGTGCTCAATCTGTTGGCATTGCAGAAGCAGCATACAGAGCCTCGCTGGATTATGGAGTTGAACGTAAACAGTACGGACAGTTCATATCTGAGTTCCCCGCTGTTGCTGAGATGCTTGCCGTGATGAGAACCAAAATCGATGCATCCAGGGAACTCCTGTATGAGACATCACGTCAGGTTGATTTGAGCCATTGTTATTCGGTACAGTCCGGTAAGCGTAATCTCACCCCGGAAGAGCGTTCCGCCATGAAAGAGGCTGCAAAAAAGGCAGATTTATATACGCCAATACTTAAACTCCTCAGTGGAGAATTCTGTAATGAGATCTGTTATGATGCCATACAGATACTGGGAGGTTGCGGATACACCAAGGATTTTCCGGTAGAACGTTATTACCGTGATGCCCGTGTATTGACAATATATGAGGGAACATCTCAGATGCAGGTTGTTGCAGTAATGAAATATGTCAATGACAATGCTCTGTTGAACATATTACGTGAATATGAAACAAAAACAGCCTCTATAGAGGGCTATTCATCAGAAAAGGAGTTGCTTCGTTCCCTGACAGACATATATCAGACAATGAAACAGAAATGCGCGGAAATGGATACGACAACATTCCATGCCCGTAGAATCGTGGAGACCGGTAGTTACTTAATCATTTCTTATATTCTTATGGAAAATATAAATGATGAACGCAGCCGAATGTCATTCATCCATTTTTTAAAGATGGCTGAAGCACTGACTGCGCATCATGAGAAATATATTTGTACCGATAGCCGGGCTCTTTACCCGATCATCATGAACGTAAGTGAGCCTTTAGCACATAATTCGTCATTGACATAAGCTTCTGCGCCGACTACTACTAAAAGTCCGTGTCCTCCCGTTACGTGAGCGCGGACTTTTACCGTATCTCCCGGATGAACCATCTTCTTGAACTTCACACCATCCAGGCCGGTATAGTAGGGTGTACGACCCTCTAAAAGATCCTGAACAAGCAGTGCGCTGGATTGTCCCATAATCTCACACAATATCACACCCGGAACGACCGGATTATTAGGATAGTGACCTTTCAGGAAATATTCCTCTCCTGTGACATGATAATAAGCATTTACGTATTCTCCCTCTTTTTCCATGCTGTCAACCAACAGCATGGGTTCACGATGCGGGAGAATCTTCTTAATCTCTTCCTTGTTCATTATTTCTTTCTTGTCAATTATATTTTCCTTAAAGCGATACAACTATTATGGCCACCGAATCCCAGAGAGTTAGATATGGCTATTGTAAGGTTTGCCTTACGTGATTTGTTTGGAACACAATCCAGGTCGCAGACAGTATCCTGCTGATCAAGTCCGATTGTAGGAGGAACCTCACCATTTGCCAAAGCCAGAACACAGGCGATACATTCAGCTCCGCCTGCTGCACCCAGCATATGACCGGTCATAGATTTGGTTGAGCTGACCAATGCCTTGTGAGCAGCTGATTCTCCTAATGCGATTTTGATGGCAGTAGTCTCAGACGCATCATTAAGAGGCGTTCCTGTACCATGCGCATTGATGTAAAGCGAATCCTTCTCTTCCGAAAAACCGGCCTCTTTCAGAGCCAGTGAAAGGGCTCTTGCTGCAGTGCTGCCGTCAGGTCTTGGAGCAGTATAGTGATAAGCATCACAACTGTTTCCGTAACCGCACATTTCAGCATATATCTTGGCTCCGCGTGCAACAGCTCTGTCATAATCTTCCAGAACCACTACACCTGCTCCTTCTCCCATGACAAAACCTTCTCTGTTAGCATTGAATGGTAGAGAGGCACGTTTAGGATCTGTAGCCCTGGACAGCGCCTTACTGTTATTGAAACCACCAATAGCAAGAGGATGTACAGCGGCTTCAGTACCACCTGCAATCATTGCATCAGCATATCCATGCTTGATGGCGCGGAAAGCCTCTCCAATTGAGTGAGTACCGGTAGCACATGCTGTAACGATTGGGAGACAAACACCCTGAGCATTGTACTTAATAGCCACCTCGCCTGATGCCATATTGGAAATCATCATAGGAATAAAAAGTGGAGAAATACGGGTTACACCTTCCTCATACAGCTTTTTACTCTCATTTACAAAGGTAGTCATCCCACCGATTCCGGAGCCGATATATACACCAAGACGATCTGGGTCAACATTTGTTCCGCTTATCAAACCGGAATCCTTCATGGCCTGGTATGCCGCTGCAATAGCGAAAAGAGTGAAACGGTCAGCTTTACGTGCAGTAGATTTCTCTATTTCAAAATCTTCAGGGTTAAACTCCTTCACCTGACCTGCTATCTTTACAGGAAGATCAAAATCATCCCAGCCTTTGATATAATCAATACCGCAAACACCATTTTTCAGATTATTCCAAAACTCATTTATATTATTTCCAATAGGAGAAATAATACCCATACCTGTTACGGCTACTCTATGTTCCATATTATATAGTTTAGTTTGTTTCTTATTACCATTCAATGAGACAGACACCCGATGTGAATCCCGCTCCAAAAGCGTTGAAAACTATCTTATCGCCTTTTTTGATTCTACCTTCTCTGTTAATCTCATCCAGTAAAATAGGAATGCTGGCTGAAGATGTGTTTCCTCTTTTTTCTATGTCGTGGGGGAATTTGCTGCTATCCAGACGAGTCATTTTGGAAATTGATTCAATGATTCTCATGTTTGCCTGATGTAAAATGTAGAATGCCACATCTTCTTTTTTTATTCCGGCTTTATCGAGAGTGAAATTTATATCCTTCACGGCAGATGTCACTGCGCTTTTGAATACTTCCTGACCTTTCATCACCAATGGGCTTTTCTCTTTCTCCCTCTTTTCAAAAGGTGTAGGCTCCATATTGTTACGATAATAAAGAACATCGCAAAGACTGACATTTCTTGTTATGATATGAGTCTCTTCTCCACCTTTCTGTACTATAACCGCTCCGGCTCCGTCACCGAATAAAACGCATGTTGAGCGATCACTCCAGTCAACTATCCTGGTAGGCTCCTCAGCGCATATTACCATAATGGTTTCAGCAACGCCACTGTCTATGAACGATTGAGCTATCTGCATGGCGTAGATGAATCCTGTGCATGCTGCGTTGATATTCAGACATGGACAACTGGCATCAATATCGCTATGAACCAGACTGCTCAGTCCCGGTGTTACATATTCGCTTGCTGTATTAGAGCATATTATATAGTCCAGTTCCCTTGACTTAATACCGGCATTTTCCAAAGCTCTTTCTGCAGCTGATGTTGAAAGTTCTCTTAATGTTTCATCTGATAGTATTCGACGTGTCTTTATCCCTGTTCTGGCAACAATCCATTCATCATTGGTATCGACAATTTTTGCCAAGTCGTCATTGCTCACCTCAAGGGCTGGGACTGCACTTCCTGTTCCGATTATTTTCATTTCACTACAAATTATTTAATTTGACGCAAAATTATCTCTATAACTATAGAGAAATGCAAGACAAAGCCCATATGTGGTTAAATAGATTGCCAATGTGGTGAAAACTATATTTATTGTGGTGAGTGAACCGCTTTCTGGTGCCTTCTGACATAGAATTATTGAACTACATAACATAAAGTGTAAACCAGGGTTGTTGTGAAAAATAGAGTAACCGTTTATGATTAATTCCCCATTTAAACAGTGACTGTTATAATAGGTGTTTCTAGATTGTGTCATCAGATTTTTTCCAAAGAGTATGATATCACTTCTTTTTGTCGGATTTTCCCGGACCTGTTGAAAAGTTTTTTGAAATTTTGAAAAAGCTCAACTTGCTTTCATTTTGTAAGGTAAAGAGATTTTGCCCTTTTTGAATTCTGACATAATGATATAAATACTGTTGATATTTCTGCAAAGTGTTATAAATATTGATTTTTGAGAATCATAATAACTGCAATGAAATAAAAATCCAGTCATTGATTTTGCATAAAAAAGTTGTATTCATAAAAAAATGAGGGTACCTTTGTCGCTCAATTCAACAAAAAATTAATTTAGTTATTGAATCATGAAGCATAATTTTTGTGCAGGTCCCGCAGTTCTTCCTCAGGAAGTGATTGAAAAGTCAGCTCAGGCAGTTTATGATTTTGCCGGAAGTGGTATATCTATTCTGTCTATCAGCCATCGTTCAAAAGAGTTTCAGCCTGTCTTAGACGAAGCTGTAGCTCTTATAAAAGAAATATTGGATATCCCCGAGGGTTATTCCGTACTATTCCTTGCTGGCGGTGCAAGTATGGAGTTTTGTAGAGTTCCATACAATTTTCTGAATACAAAAGCTGCTTATCTTAATACCGGTGTATGGGCAAAGAAAGCATTAAAAGAGGCTAAGGCCTTTGGCGAAGTAATTGAGGTGGCATCTTCAGCCGATAAGAACTATACCTATATTCCAAAAGGTTATACGGTTCCGATGGATGTTGACTATTTCCATTATACAACAAATAATACTATCTACGGAACAGAAATCCG
>CAZYFO010000026.1:0-14142 GCA_964646955.1 uncultured Bacteroidaceae bacterium
TGGTCTGCATATGCAAACTCCGGACAGTTTTCCGGTACTTCAGCTAATATCGGATCGACTAAATCCTTTAATACAGCTATCTCAAATACCATTGCCGAATTGAACATTACATCCGCATTTTCCTGATAAGGGAAGATCCATTTCTCTTCTCCTGCTCTTACACTAGGCCAACGGGCTATAGTTTCCTTTGCCGTTGTACCACGATATTTGTAGTCACGTAGTATGCGGCGCAACAGTCTGTTGTCAGTGGTCGGTATGTAGTTATGCTCATCCAATCTGATGGAAGTTAGTGCCGATACATATATCAGGAACTTGTATTCATCAGGAATATCAGGCATCAAATTGGGGTTAAGAGCATGAATTCCTTCAACAATCAGGATATCACCTGCTCCGAGAGACATCTTGTTATCATTGAACTCTCTCTTGCCGGTCTTGAAATTATATGTAGGCAAATCAACTGTGTTGCCGTCTAGCAGTTCTTTTAATTGTTTATTGTAAAAATCAATGTCAATAGCACTGAGAGCCTCAAAATCGTGCTCGCCGTTTTCATCCAAAGGAGTATTATCACGGTCTAAAAAATAGTCATCCAAAGAGATAACTTTTGGGAAAACACCGTTTGCCAGGAGCTGAATCTGTAAACGCTTGCTGAATGTCGTTTTTCCCGATGAAGATGGGCCTGATATCAGCACAATCTTCAGTTTTTCTCCTTCATCCCTTCTTTTACTTATTGTATCGGCTATGTGAACTATCTTTTTGGCCTGAAGAGCCTCGGCAATATTGATGAAATTGGTGGATTGTTTTTCCTTGCAAACTATATTGAGATCTCCAACTGTTACAATTTCCATGATTCTTTGCCAAGCGTGATACTCTTTAAATATCTCGAACATCTTTTCTTGAGGTACCGGATATTCAAGTATATCAGGGTTTTGTTTGTTTGGAATTCGAATCAGAAAACCCTGTTCCTCACTATTTATAATCAAATCATAGTTGTCAATGAAACCGGTACTTGGCGGCAGAATCCCAAAGAAACAATCTGCGGCATCATCTAGGGTATAGTAGTAACCGTAAACGCGCCCAAGAGTTTTCATGAGACGTGTGGCGTCGGTTCTTCCGGCTTCTTCAAGAACCTTAATTACTTCATCAGTATGTTCTTTGTGACGGACAAATGGAATGTCATCGGAGATGATTTTTTCCATGCGGGTCTTTATCTTATCGATGTCTTCCTGAACCAACTCTCTTCCGATATTCAAAGGACAATAGATGCCTTTTGAAATGGAATTGGCCATCTCGACATGCGCTCCGGGGAAGAGGTCGGAAACGGCTTTGTAGAAAATAAAAAACAGTCCTAATGTGTAGGTTCTTAAACCTATGGATGACGTTATGGTGAGGAATTCCACATCGGTATTTTGATAGACACGACGGGTGAGGTCTCTTCTCTTATTACAGTCGAGAACGCACATTGGTTTGTATTTGAACTCTAAATCAAAACCGTTGTAGATATCCAGAAATGTAACACCCTCTGCAAACTCTTTGGTTTTATTATTGTTCTTGCAATTGATTCTGATCATATGAGGTCTCCTTTTTTTGAACTTTTCAAAATTAATCATTTTTTCGTTTCAAGGTACTATCCAGGTCAAAATGTAAGAATCCGGACTAGACATAGATATTTCATGTGTGTTTTTGATTTTTTTATTGGTTTTGTTGCAGCCTATTTGATAGCTTCTCAAAATAAATGAACAACATATCAAATAATATTCTATTTTTGCAGGTACAAATGGATTTAACTAATTAACAAATAGAAAAAAATGAAAAAGAGTGGTTTAATTGTGTGCATAATGGTTCTTGCTGCAATGGCTTCTTGTGGTAAACAACCTGGTAAGGTTTCCTTTAATAATGCTATAGACACGGCATCTTATTCTCTCGGTATGGCTCGTACTCAGGGCTTCATAGAATATCTTGTAGGCCAGATGGATGTAGACACTGCTTACATGGATGATTTTGCAAAGGGTTTCTATGAGGGAGCGAAGATGGAAAACGATGAAGCTAAAAAAGCATATCTTGCAGGACTTCAGATTGGTCAACAAGAGATGGATCAGGCTATTCCGGTACTTACTCGCGAATTGTTTGGTGATTCAACTGATCTAGCTCTGAACAAAGATAATTATGCTCGTGGCTTTGTTGCAGGTGCTATGAAAGATTTCTCTGTAATGCCAATGGAAAAGGCTGAATTGTATGCAGATAGCCTTTATACCGTTTATTCGGCTGCTCGCGTTGAGAAACAGTATGCTGCAAACAAGGCTGAAAGTGAAGCTTTTATGGCTGCTAAGGCAAAAGAAGAGGGTGTAGTGGCTACTGGAAGCGGTCTTCTCTATAAGGTCATTTCTACAGGTAAAGGTCCTAAGCCAACTATGGCTGATAGAGTTAAGGTAAACTATAAAGGCACTCTGGTAGACGGGACTTTATTCGATAAGAGCTCTGAACCTATTGTAATTCGTCTCAGTGGTGTAATTGAAGGTTGGACAGAGGCTCTTCAACTGATGAATGTAGGTTCAAAGTGGGAACTTTATATTCCTTGGGAATTGGGCTATGGTGATCAGGAAAACTCTCAGTCAGTTATCAAACCTTATACCGCCCTTATATTTGAAGTTGAATTGCTTTCAATCGAAAAATAAATAATTCAATATAATAAGATGCCTCGAGCTTGTTAAGTTCGAGGCATTTTTTTTGATCGTAAATGGCTGAATGGAACAAAATGTCAGAAAAATGCGCTTTAATATCAGAAAAGAGCTACATTTGGAGTCAAATTCATTGAATTTTCAAAATATGAACGTCAAAAAAGTCTCCACAACTCCTGAAAAGATGGACAGCCTGGATAAAAGAATATTAGGTATAATATCACAAAACGCTAGAATACCGTTTCGTGATGTAGCACAAAAGTGCAGTGTTTCACGTGCCGCCATACATCAGCGTGTTCAGCGTTTGTTTGATGATGGAGTGATTACAGGCTCTGGATATCATGTAAATCCTAATAGTATCGGTTATAGTACTTGTACATACGTAGGTCTTACACTTGAAAAAGGTTCAATGTATAGAGATGTTGTAAAAGAACTGGATCAGATTCAGGAGGTTGTTGAATGTCATTTCACGACGGGTAGATACACAATGTTGATAAAGCTTTATGCAAAAGATAATTCCAATTTGATGGAATTGATAAACGGACGTATTCAAGAAATAAAAGGTGTTTCAGCGACAGAGACCCTTATCTCTCTTGACGAGAGTATAAAAAAGGAGATACCTATCTCCGAATAACAGTAATATGGTAAATAATAAAGCCGATTTGTTTAAGGACAAATTGCAAGGTCTGTATTTCAGCAAGGATATTGTTGGACAGGGGGTTCCAATGATTGGTATCAGCGGTAACTTTAGAAATAACGATTGTACGCTTGCCTCGGGCTATTTCTTGTCCGTATTAGAGGCAGGTGGTACCCCGATAATTATTCCTCCCTATTCAAATGAGAAATCACTAGCTTCAATAGTTGATAGACTTGACGGAATAGTTCTTTCCGGGGGGGCGGATATAGATCCTATTTATTTGGGTGAAGATCCATTGGATTGCGTTGAGGTAAACGAACATCGTGATGAACCGGAGTTGATGTTGGTAAGGCTTGCCGTTGATAGGAATATCCCAATATTAGGAATTTGCCGTGGAATCCAGATCTTGTCTGCTGCCTTAGGTGGAAAATTATATCAAGATATTGTATCACAACATAATCGGAAATGTATTGAGCATAATCAGTCTGCGCCCAGAGGCATTACTTCTCATAGTGTGGAATTGAAAGAAGGCTCTATATTAAGTGAGTTATATAAGACAAATACACTGCAGGTGAACTCTTTTCATCACCAGGCGGTGAAAGCTGTCCCTGAAGGTTTTACTGTTACTGCTGTGGCTCCTGACGGAATTATTGAGGGGATGGAATCTACCCGATATAAATCAATACTCGGTGTACAATGGCATCCTGAGTGTATGATATTGGATGGTAACATGGCAATGATGCCGGTATTTGATTGGCTGGTTGGTGAGTCTGTCTCGTTCATGAAAGCGAAAAGCCTGCATGAACGTATGATAGTTCTTGACAGTCATTGCGACACTCCAATGTTTTTTGATAAAGGTGCCCGTTTCTATCAGCGCAATCCTCAAATCGATGTTGAATATGACTATGTCGGCGAGGTTTCTAAGGATGGTTCCAAAACATTTAAATATGACCCTTTGGTAGATTTTCACAAGATGGTTGAAGGACACCTGGATGTAAGTTTTATGGTGGCTTACCTACATCAGTATGAAAGAGATGCGGCATCGTTGGCATCTGCTACGGAAAAGGCTGACAGGCTGCTTTCACTCATTGAAGACAGAATAGCCGAATGCAGTCCGCATGTAAAAATCGCATATTCTCCCGAAGAAATATTGGAAAACAAATTCAATAATGTGAAGTCGGTAGTATTGGGAATTGAAAATGGATATGCTGTTGGTTTGGACATTAAGAATATAGAGAGATTCAGAAACCGTGGTGTGGCATATATGACTCTTTGCCATAACGGTGATAATGATATTTGTGATTCCGCAAAGGGAAATTCATCCCATAATGGCATATCGGCTTTCGGTAGTCAGGTGATTGAAGAGATGAATAGGGTAGGCATGATGGTTGACCTTTCACATGGATCAGAGAAGAGTTTCTATGATGCAGTTAGCATGAGCAGTAAACCTATTATTTGCTCGCATTCTTCTTCTCGCGCGTTATGCAATCATCCTCGTAATTTGACTGACGATCAACTTAAAGCTCTCTCTGCAAAGAGCGGGGTAGCTCAAGTGTGTCTATATAGCGGTTTTCTAAAGAAGGATGCAGATGCGACTATTGTTGATGCGATAGCTCATATAATGCACATGATAGACGTTGCAGGAATTGACCATGTCGGTATCGGGTCCGATTTCGATGGTGGTGGAGGATTAATAGGACTGGAAGATGCTTCAGTACTAATTAATATAACACGCAGATTGATGTCTGAAGGCTTGAACGAGGTTCAGATCAGTCAAATCTGGGGAGATAATTTTATTAGGGTCTGGAAATCGATTCTGGAAAAATAAGAAACAGTTTCGTAAGTTGTTGTAAAAAGATAAGGGCGCTTCTGCGCAAGTTTAGGCCAATATGGCCCCTCGGACAATTTCTTAGTTTTTGCCTTGCTTCTTTTGTGAGGCCATATTTTGCTCTCTCTCAGCATTTTTTGATTTTTGCTGTTTCTTTGTTTCTGCTTTCTGGGTAGTTATTGCTTCCGGCTTCTGTTCAAAAAGCGGAGCTTCAGTAACATTCCAAGGTTCAGTAGCGTGCTCCCAATTCTGTTTCAGTTCAAACAAGTTATTGATATAGAATACTTCCTCCGGAAATGTCTTGTCATAATACTCTCCGGTGTCCCATTTACCGTTTTTGTTACGGTCATTTATCAGCCTTACATAATATTTTCCGGGGTAAAGGAAGAAGAAATCAATTCTTCCGTCTTCTAAATAACCGCTTCTTATTGGAGAACCATTCTGGTCTAATAACTCTACTAAATAGTTTGGATTGGGATTCTGTACATTGACAGTAAAAATGCTGTATTGTTCAATTGGCTTGAACTTTAGCTCTTGACTCTCCTTATTATTATGAAGTCCGTAAAGTCCGGAAACGGATGCAGAATCAATTGTGATCGAGTAGGTTTCTTCAGGCCTCCATTCTGCAAAGATGGAATATTCAAGAATCATCAAAGAGTCTTGTTCAACTTCAAATGGGATATCAACCCATATTGAATCTACCATCTTTTGGACGTGAATAGCGGAATCCGGTTCGAAAGATACCGGCTCTTTAAATGACAATTTTACAATGGAGTTCAAGTCCATTGATTGATTTGCATCTAAATTCATCTGTAAGAACTTGATTTTTGGAATATTAAGTTTTTTCAATCCAAATGTGTCGTTTGCTCTTTCAAGACGTTTGCGCTCTTTTTCTATATCTTTTGCTTCTTCTTCAGCTTTGCGTGCTTCGTCCTGAAGAATACGTTGATGAGTCTTTTTTGTAATAAGGTTAAGAGTATCGATTGTTTCATTCAAAACTCCGTTTGAGTCAGTGGCAAGATAGGTTAGGCTGAAACGTAATGTATCCATGTAGTAGATATTGGAGTCTTTCATCCAGAAATTCAGTGTGTCGAATCCTGCATTGTGCTGGCAAATAAAGGCATCCTTTTCGTCAAAGTTCAATCCTTTTATTTTGGGCATTGAATCTAAAGGTAAAGCAAAATTCAATCCGAATGTTTCGTGGTTTTTCCTTTCGCTTTTTACTAAATACTGAATATTTGGTTTTGCAAGAAAAGCTCTCAGAATAACGTCGCAAGGTAAATATTTGGTATATTGAACAAGCTTGATCGAATCGATTCCTCCGTTTGAATTTCTGATAGTGTCATCTCTGTACCACAACTCAGATTTAGGAATTATAATGGAATCGGTCCAAGCAATCTTTTCGCTTCGCTGTGAATACATGAAATTTTGATCCATATCCTGCAACGCGTATATTCGGTACTTGCCAGGTGCAAGACCTCGAATGGTGAAGTGACCTCGACTGTCTGTATGTGATACCTTTTCAAAAGGTTTAGAGGTGAAAGCCGAATCTGACAGATCGGTGTGAATTCCTACCAATATACCTTTTATAGGTTCAAGATCGGATGCATTCAGTACATAGCCGGAGAATTCCATTGTATCAAGATCAGCACCGGTCGAGAAGCTAAAACAGAAGTCACCTAAGGGGTTGCCTTCATTGTTGTCTACTATACCATCTGAAAAGTCAATGGAATAGGTGGTGTTGGAACGAAGTGAGTCAAACAGAGTGACTTGAATCTTCATACCGTTAACTTTGATTTCAGGTTGCTCCAATTGTGGTGGTGAAACGACAACTTTCTCGCTGGCATTCTGAATCTTGATGTATTCGTCGAAATGGAGAGTTAACTTTTTATTATTGACATAGAGTGCTCCGCGAGAAGGAGTACTGCCAATGAACCTTGGGGGTGTCTCATCATAAGGGCCACCGTCAGGAGACCCAACAGCAGCACAACCCAAAATGACGGCAATGATCGATATTGACATTGCCGTCATTAAGATTAACCTTATTTTCTTATATCTTCTCAATCAGTCGGAATATTTCTTGAAGATTATGCAGGCATTATGTCCGCCAAAACCGAAAGTATTTGAAAGTGCAGAGTTGACTATCCTTTTCTGGGCCTTGTTAAAGGTGAAATTCATACGGTAATCAATCTGCTCGTCATTATCACCTTCTTCGTGATTGATAGTAGGAGGTACTATGTCATTGTGTACAGAAAGAATGCTTATAATTGCCTCAATAGCTCCAGCGCCTCCTAAAAGATGACCGGTCATTGATTTTGTGGCACTTATATTCATTTTGTAAGCATGTTCTCCAAATACACTTTGAATGGCTTTGCACTCAACTACGTCACCAAGAGGAGTGGATGTTCCGTGCATATTGATATAATCAATCTGCTCTGGTTCCATTTCGGCATCATTCAATGCGTTCAGCATGACTTTTGCGGCACCTTTACCTTCCGGCTCCGGGGCAGTCATATGGAATGCATCTGAGGATAAACCCCATCCTGCTACTTCTGCGTAAATTTTGGCTCCACGCGCTTTGGCATGCTCAAATTCTTCAAGAACTACGCATCCTCCACCTTCTCCCAATACAAATCCATCTCTGCTTGCGCTGAGTGGTCGAGAGGCTGTCTCAGGTGACTCGTTTCTTGATGAAAGTGCATGCATAACGTTGAATCCGCATATTCCGCTATCGGTAACGGCAGCTTCAGCTCCTCCACTGATTATTATATCGGCTTTTCCCAACCTTATAAGATTTACCGCATCAATGAGTGCATTTGTGCTGGATGCACAAGCAGAAGATGTGATATAGTTAGGACCTGAAAAACCGTACATAATGGAGATGTATCCTGCTGCCATATTCCCGATGATTCGCGGGATGAAGAAAGGCGTAACTTTTAATTCCTGACCTTCCCTCTTCTGAACGGAGATGGTATCTATTCCCTCTTCGAAAGAGTCGATACCACCCATTCCGACACCAAGAACGACACCAACTCTATCCGGATCCTCTTTGGATGTATCAATAGCTGCATCGTTAATGGCCTGGACAGCAGAAGCAACTGAAAAATGGGCATATTTGTCCAATTTCCTTGACTCCTTTCTGTCTATATATTGTGCGACATCAAAATCCTTGACTTCACACGCAAATTTTGTCTTGGTTATTATGGTATTGGTATCGAAATTAGTAATAGGGCCTGCACCGCTGACGCCGTGAACGACATTATTCCAAAAATCGGGAACATTGTTACCTAACGGGGTTACTGCTCCAAGTCCTGTTACAACAACTCTTTTCAAATTCATGATAGAGGGATAAATATTACTTCTGAGTAGCTGTTTCGATAAGAGAGATAGCATCACCTACAGTTGCTACCTTCTCAGCCTGATCGTCCGGAATAGAAATACCGAATTCTTTTTCAAACTCCATGATAAGCTCAACTGTGTCCAAGGAATCAGCACCTAAGTCACTTGCAAAACTTGCTTCAGGTGTAACTTCTGATGCTTCTACACCAAGTTTGTCAACAATGATTGCTTTAACTCTCTCAGCAATTTGTGAATCTGCCATAATTGTTCTATATTAAAAATTGATAATTAAATAACTTTGCAAAGTAACCTCATTTATATATCAAAACAAATATTGAAGCATAAAAAAACTTCGTTATTGCACAAATATTAGCATGTTGTGTAATGATATTTTTCGACACACATGGAAGTTGGTATTAAAACTTTGAGTACTTTCGCAACGTTAACCCTAAAAACTGAAGTTATGTCTTTTTGTAAACAGAGTCTTGAGATATTCAAACGCTCTATCGATGACTATCATGTAGTAAACAATATAGATACTCCAATAAAGAATCCATATCAGGAGAAGAGCATCGAATTCTATCTTTATTTGAAAAACTGGATTGATACTGTCCAGTGGCACTTGGAAGATATTATTCGTGATCCGGAGATCAATCCTATCGATGCTCTTGCCTTAAAACGCCGTATTGATAAATCCAACCAAGACAGAACTGATTTAGTTGAACTGATAGACAGCTACTTTTTAGATAAGTTTTCTAAAGTCAAGGTACTGGATGGTGCTTCAATTAATACAGAGAGCCCTGCTTGGGCTGTTGACCGTTTGTCGATATTGGCTTTGAAGATTTATCACATGCAGGTTGAGGTCGATAGGACGGATATTTCTGAAGAACAGCATCATAGTTGTACTAAGAAACTGAATATCCTTTTGGAACAGAGATTAGATCTCTCTTCAGCTATTGATGCACTTCTTGACGATATGCAGGCAGGTAGAAAGTACATGAAGGTGTACAAACAGATGAAGATGTACAACGACCCGTCATTAAATCCGGTATTGTACTCTCAGAATGGCACTAAATAGAAAAAAACTTCCCGGAAATCTTTTAGTTATCCGCTTCTCTGCAATTGGAGACGTAGCAATGACTGTGCCGGTTATTCAGTCTCTTTCTGAAAAATACCCTGAATGTAGGGTGACGATGCTCAGTAATATAAAGTTTGAACCATTCTTTAGTGGCATGCCTGAGAATTTTCATTTTCTCGGAATAGATCTGAAAAAATATCACGGTTCCAGCGGTTTAAGACGTCTGAAGCAAGAACTAAAGGTTATGAATTTTGATGCAGTGGCTGATCTTCACGGTGTGATTCGTTCCGGAATCATATCTATGATGTTTAAATTGCATGGTGTCAAAGTGAGAAGTATCCATAAAGGCCGATTATCCAGATACGGACTGACTCGTTTTCATTTGAAAGACAGACATCAACGCCTTTCCTCCTTCGAGAGATATTCTACGGTTTTTAATAAGCTAGGATTCACTATTGACCTGAATTTTAGTTCGATATACGGTATTGGTAAAGGTGATATTAATCAGATATCTGATATGACCGGAATAAAAGGAGAGTCTCGCTGGGTAGGAGTGGCTCCTTTTGCTGCTCATAAAGGGAAAATATATCCCACTGAGCTTATGGAGAAAGTTGTTTCAATGATAGATGAGAAAACTAATGTAGAAAAGATTTTTGTCTTTGCTTACGGAAAAGAACAAAAGCAGATTAATGATTGGACCAAATACGGAAAGGTTACTCTGATAGGAGGACAATTGAATATGTCTCAAGAGCTGATATTGATGAGCAATCTGGATGTTATGCTGGCAATGGACTCTTCTAATATGCATCTGGCTTCTCTTGCCGCAACCCCGGTTGTTTCCGTTTGGGGTGCAACTCACATATCTGCAGGTTTCTTGGGCTTCGGTCAGAAAGAGGATGATTGCGTTCAAGTGGATTTACCTTGTCGTCCATGCTCTATTTACGGAAAAAAGCCATGTCGATATGGTGATTATCGTTGTATGACATCAATCTCTCCCCAAGATATCATGACAAAACTCAAACGGTATCTTTAGAACTGTATATCAACAGTTTCTACAATAGTTTATTCGCACCGTTTCTTAGAATAAGAAGACTCTCAGGGCCCATATTTGACAACAAATCAATAATACTTAGGTTGCCTATAAAACCGTTCTTTTGTTTAAATACCTGATAATATGGTTGAATACCATCTGATATGGTATAATCAGGCTCTATTAGATTTCTAAAGTCAATGGTATCTTTGACAGTTTGTTCATAAGAATCGCTTAAACTGATATTAGTTTTAATGCCAATCAGATCAATCATCACTTTTGTAAGTTCAATGTTGAAATCAAGTAGAAAATTGAATTTCTTCTCGTATATAGGTCGAAAATCATCTTGATAATAGATGAAAAACGGGCTGTTCATATAAGCTGCTTCCAACGTATTCCAATGAAGATGCCTCCAATCGCCATGGTCGCTGATACGGACATCTTTCATAATTTGTTTCGGTGATTCCGTTTTTTCTACCGGTATCGTAAGTATCTGACGGCCATTGGAGGTGGCAATTGCGCATCTGTTTCTATATGTCTGTTTTCGGTAGTTGTCATATTGTTCGAAAACGACATCACCGCCATTGCATATGGCGGTGAAGAACGATATTGGTGGAAGATATGCCGAACAGAGCTGCTTTTGCATCAGTTAAACTTTTTTACTCTCTTAAACTGACGGTTCCAACGGATTTTTCCTTTTTGTCCCCATGACTTATCTTGATTAAGTGACAACCATATAAATACGGGTCGTCCTACTATGTGATCTTCCGGCACAAATCCCCAAAAACGTGAATCTGCGCTGTTGTGACGATTATCGCCCATCATCCAATAGTAATCCATCTTAAATGTATAGTCGGTTGCAACTTTACCGTTTATAGTTATTGTACCGTCTTTGTCTACTTTCAAATCGTTTCCCTCATAAACGTCGATGGCTCGTTCGTAGAGAGGTAGATTATTAAGATTCAGATTAATAGTTGCTCCTTTTTTTGGAATCCATACAGGGCCATAGTTATCAATGTTCCATCCTTTATACATGTTTAGTGGAAACAGCCATTGATATTCTTGGATTGTTAGATTTGGTGTGATATTTGCCGCAATATCAGTATTCATGGAAAGTAACTGATATGAGAACTTTGTCATAGGAAACATCACAACTCCCGGTTTGTTATTGCTCTCCGGGAGGTCTTCAAGACTTAGAGACATCTCTTTTCTGAGAGATTCGGGAATCGGATTCAATAGAGTTACGCTGAAACTCTTTTGCATATTATCAGGTTGCTTATTCAGAACATTATCAACATATACATCTCCATTGACTATTTTGAGGGTTTGGCCAGGAAGACCAACACATCGCTTTACATAGTTCTCGCGTCTGTCAACAGGTCTGTGGCTTATCTTACCATATTGTTTTTCGCGATTTTGAATGTACTCTCTTCCTAATGAATAGTAGAATTCGAAAACCTGACGTTGTCCCAAAGTCGTAAGACTGTCAAAAGGAACGGGTTTGCACAATTCGCTGCCAATCTCATAAACCATATAGTAATAATCCGAGTTTATATAAGACGGATTATTGACAATTGTATCTCCGCATGGATAGTTGAATACAACTATATCGTTTAATTGAATCTTACCGTTACCCTTAACGCGCTCATACTCCCATTGCGGTTTCTCGAAATAGCTCTTTTTATTAGACAGAGGTAGGGTATTCTGAGTCAGAGGCATTGTGAGCGGAGTCATAGGCTTTCGCGGACCGTATGCGACCTTACTAACATATAGATGGTCTCCAATCAATAATGATTTTTCCAAAGAAGAAGATGGAATTACATAATTCTGAAATAGGAAAATGTTTACGAAATATACTGCTACAAGAGCAAATACTATAGCGTCTATCCAGCTCATTGTTGATTTTAAGAAGCCGTCCTTCAACCCCTTCCACCAGTTCCATTTGATAAACTTGGTAATGTATAAGTCAAATATGAACGGAACAACAAGCAGACCCCACAAACTTTTTACCCATACAAGGAACAGTAGGTAGATTATTGTTAGAACTGCCATCTTAATCCACTCCTTCAGAGTTGCATTACTAAATCGCTTTCCCATCTTTTTTCTATTCTAATTTGTTAAGCATTTAAAGAATCCATAAGATCTTTCATGGTAAGAAATCCAGCCTTTTTATTAGTGTATTCAGCTGCAAGAACGGCTCCAAATGCCAGACCACTACGGTTCTTGGCATCATGTACAATAGTTATTGTGTCTGCATCACATTCGTAACGGATCTCATGAATACCAGCTATTTCACCTTCTCGAATAGAGTCGATACGTATTTCTGAAGCGGCACACTCTTTATTGCCGGTAACGGTTCCGTCAGGTGCAGTGAGAGTTCCTTCTACCCATTTGTTCTTTCTATCCAATTCACTGATTATACCTTCGGCTAGCGTTATGGCTGTTCCGCTTGGAGCGTCTAACTTGTGAATATGATGGGTCTCGGACATATTAACATCATACATAGGATAACCATTCATCAACTTTGCAAGATAGCTGTTGATAGCGGAGAACAATGCGACTCCTATACTGAAGTTGCTTGACCATAATAGAGTGTTATCGCCATTATTACAGAGTTTCTTCATCTCTTCACAATGGTTGCTCATCCATCCTGTACTGCCGCTTACTACTTTTACCCCGGCTTTGAAAGCCCTCATAATATTATCGTAGGCTTGTGTTGGAGCAGTGAATTCAATAGCAACGTCTGCACCGCGGAATTGCTCACTCTCAAAGTCTTCCTGATTATTTACATCTATTTTGCATACTACCTCATGTCCACGAGAAAGAGCAATACGCTCTATCTCATGTCCCATCTTCCCGTAACCAATTAGAGCAATTTTCATTTGATACCAAACTATTCGACGTTATTAAAAAAAACTTTCAGTGTTTTCTGAGACGTGGCCGAGAAGATTCAAGAATTCTTTATCCTTACGTTCGTCTTCCATTTTTTTCCATTGGGCAGCCTTTTCATCTCCTAGGACCTTGCCATATCTTTTATCGTATTTTTTGCCAATCTCTATGAAATTATTCTTCACTGCTAAGGTGTCAAGGCCTTGAGGTTCGGCAGGAGTGTTAGTTACGGGCATATTCATACCACCTCCGTAACGTCCGAATCCACCCATTCCAGTCATTTGACTCTCCATAACCGACATCTGTATGATACGGCACTCTTCTTGGTATTCTTGACTGAATAGTTTGATCATTTTCTTTATCTGTTTTTCAGTCAGGTTTAGTTTTGCTGATGACTTATTAATCAGTTCAGAAGCAATAGAATCTGATTCAGTCATGTAAAAGGGCTGTGAGAATCCACCCATACCGCCCATAGCCATACCGCCCATACTCATACCTCCCATACCTCCTCGAGACATACCACCCATTGGAGGCTGAGCTTGAACGAGAAGAACAAAAAATAATACAGCGAACAATAATGCGATCTTTTTCATTATTACAAATTTTTATTGTCTAAAAAATAAACGAAGACACTCTTTCAAATCTTTGAAAAGACCTGAAAGAGCG
>CAZYFO010000026.1:14242-22923 GCA_964646955.1 uncultured Bacteroidaceae bacterium
TTAACCAAGTATGCTTTTGCACCGCTCTTTTCCATCTTCTTTACCAATTCTTCAGCGTACTTTGTGGGATGTAACTCCAAGAAAGCCTGACCGAAGCAAGCAGAGAAGGTAGGAGTAGGCTCGGTAATACCGCGCTCGGTACCTGCCAATTTTGCAGTGAAACCGCTCAAGAAGTAGTATTTTGTCTGCTCCGGTGTCAGAATGCTTACCGGAGGAAGCACTCCGAATGCATCAGCTGACAGGAAAATAACCTGCTTTGCATCTGGTCCCTGAGAAATTGGACGAACGATATTGTTGATGTGATAGATAGGATAGCTTACGCGGGTATTCTCGGTAACGCTCTTGTCATCGAAATCAATTTTGCCGTCAGCGTCAACTGTAACGTTCTCGAGAAGAGCGTCGCGACGGATAGCTTTATAGATATCGGGTTCTGATTCCTTATCGAGTTTAATAACTTTAGCATAGCAACCGCCTTCGAAGTTAAATACACCCTCATCATCCCATCCGTGTTCATCATCACCGATAAGGAGACGTTTTGGATCTGTAGAAAGAGTGGTCTTGCCTGTACCTGACAAACCGAAGAAGATAGCGGTATTTTCACCATTCATATCGGTGTTTGCAGAGCAGTGCATTGAAGCGATGCCTTTTAACGGTAGGAAGTAGTTCATCATGGAGAACAAACCTTTCTTCATCTCACCACCGTACCATGAATTTAGAATAACCTGCTCCTTGCTTGTTACATTGAATGCAACAGCAGTCTCTGAATTCAATCCCATAGCCTTGTAATCCTCAACCTTGGTCTTAGATGCGCAGTAAACTACGAAATTAGGCTCAAGATCAAATTCGGCCTGATTCTGAGGACGGATGAACATATTGGTAACAAAATGAGCTTGCCAAGCAACCTCCATAATGAAGCGAACCTTGATGCGAGTATCCTTGTGAGTACCGCAGAAACCATCAACAACAAAAAGACGCTTGCCTGAAAGTTGTTTAACGGCAAGTTTCTTAATGATGTCCCAATTTTCTTGAGAAAGAGGATGGTTGTCATTTTTGTATTCTTCTGATGTCCACCATACAGTGTTCTTGGAGTTTTCATCCATAACAATGTATTTGTCCTTTGGTGAACGACCGGTGTAAACACCTGTCATTACGTTGATAGCACCTAACTCAGTAACCTGACCTTTGTCGAAACCGGTCAGTTCGGGTTTGGTCTCTTCATTGTAAAGAACTTCGAAACTTGGGTTGTAGAGAATTTCGGATGCACCTACTATTCCATACTTGCTTAAATCAATGTTAGCCATTTTTTTTTATGTTAAAATCCAGTATGAGTAATATTCTTTTTGGTCTTCTTTTGAAAGAACCCTTGTCTACCGAATACAAAGGTAGTGTTTTTTTTTAGACAGCATTCACCAAAAACTTTATTTGACACAAATAAACACTTATTGGCGAAAATCTGACATACAAACGTATGTAGCCCGTATTTTTTTACTTTTGGCCGAAACACAAATCTCCGGCATCACCCAATCCGGGAACTATGTAAGCATGACTGTTTAATGACGGATCTATAGCAGCGCACCAAAGTGTCGTTTTATCATTTGGGAACATTTTAGTTACGTAATCGACACCTTGTTGGGCGGCAATAACAGAAGCTAAGTGTATTGTCTTTGGAGTACCTTTAGAAAGAAGTGCTCTGTAAGCAAGATACATACTGCTTCCGGTAGCTAGCATTGGGTCTACCAATATAAGTGTCTTACCTTCAATTTCCGGAGAAGCCATGTACTCAATGTGAATATCGAAGTTCACTTCATCAAGATATTTGCGATATGCAGAAACGAAAGCGTTTTCGCAATGGTCGAAATAGTTATGAAAGCCTTGATGTAACGGCAGTCCAGCGCGGAATACCGTAGCCAAAACAATATCTTCTTCAGGGATATTGATTTTGGAAACGCCTAATGGAGTTTGAACTTCTTTTTGGTTATATACTAAGCGCTTGCTGACTTCATAAGCCATAATTTCGCCTATCCTTTCCAGGTTACGACGAAAACGCATTTGGTCTTTCTGAATCGTTGTGTCGCGTAGTTCCGCCATAAACCGGTTCAGCATCGAGTTTGATTGGTTGAAATCGATAACTTCCATTACAAATAATTGTCTAATTTCTTATGAATTGAAAAATCCCACAAAGGTACATTTTTTTGAATGAAGGCGGTTCCTAAAACATTGCTTTTTTGTATGTTCTTTTTACGAGTGATACTAAAATTTTGTGGTTCTAAAAAAACACGGTATCTTCGACCAATTTTGTTACAAACATAATAACGAACTCCTAATTATGACCTACTTATTTAAGAGGGTGACCTTAGCGTGTCTGATAGTATTAATGGCTATCGGTGCACAAGCTCAACCCGGTGCAGGGCGTATGGTACAGATATCATCGCCTGTTGTCCACTCTGACAACACAGTGACTTTTAACTACCGAAACGATGGTGCAAAGGATGTAAAGATCAATGCTCAATTTTCCGGTACACAACAGATGACAAAAAATGCTGAAGGTGTTTGGACTATTACTTTGGGGCCTGTGACTCCTGACATGTATCCGTATTGTTTTGTTGTTGACGGACTTAATGTGATGGATCCGCTAAACCCTGATTGGTTTCCCAATGAGACGTTCAAGAACAGTATTGTAGATGTACGTGGTGACAAACCGTTGATTCACTCCATTCAGAATGTGCCCCACGGCAGTGTCGATTATGTCAATTATTATTCTGAGACGATGAGGATCTATGGCAATGCCATCATCTACACGCCTCCGTTCTACGAGCAGAATCCGAATAAAAAATACCCTGTTTTTTATTTGATAAGCGGAACAACTGACACCGAAGAGGTGTTCTTTAAGGTAGGCCGTGTGAATTTTATTTTGGATAATTTAATAGCTGAGGGAAAGGCAAAAGAGATGATAGTAGTTCTTCCATACGGCAATCCATCTAAATATTTTCCTGCCGGAACGAATACTCGTACCATGGGTGACATGTTCGGTAATGATATGATAAAGGATCTTATGCCTTTTGTGGAGAAAAATTACCGAACCATAAATGACCGCAACAGTCGTGCCATTGGAGGATTCTCACGTGGTGGTAACCAGGGCCTTTCCATCGGTCTGTCCAATTTGGATAAGTTTTCGTATCTCTGTTCATACAGCTCATTTACCAATACCAACATACCTGGAGTATATGATGATGCTGAAAAGACAAATAGCCTGATAAACCTATTCTGGCTTGGTGTGGGGACTGATGATTTCCTCTATGGCAATGCAAAGGATTATATGGATTTCCTTGATCAGAAGGGAATAAAGAATACCAAGGTATTTACTGACGATAAATTTGGTCATACATGGATGAATGCTAAGTATTTTCTCGGTCAGTCACTTCCACTTCTATTTCAGAAATAATTCAATAACAGACAGATTATGAAAAAAATATATTCGATATTAATGGCGGTCGCAGTCATTTTGCCGGCTGCAACGGTTTCTGCTCAGCAGAGGCTGACGCCTCAGGTTATGTCATCCCTTTTTCCTGCAGGTGTAGTATCTCCTGATTACAATAAGGACGGTAGTGTAACTTTTCGTTGTCAGGCACCCAATGCAGTAAAGGTTGAGCTCAGTTGTCAGATGTTTGAAGGCAATAAACCTATGGAAAAAGATGAAAAAGGTGTATGGAGCATAACAGTTAAACCTGAGAAGCCTGACATCTATCCATATTGTTTTGTTGTTGACGGTACACAGATTGCCGATCCTAACAATATGTTCATTTTCCCAAATGAAGGGTTTAAAAACAGTTTGGCGGATGTAAGAGGGGAGGCACCAACCATGCAGGATATGCAGAATGTGCCTCACGGAAAGGTTTCTTATCGCTATTATCATTCCAATAATGTAGGTTTTGATCGCCCTATGTGTGTGTACACTCCGGCCGGTTACGATGCAGCAGGAAAAGAGAAGTACCCTGTATTGTATCTGATTCACGGCATGACCGATACGTACGAGACATGGTTCAAGGTGGGTCGTGTAAACCTTATTCTGGATAATCTGATTGCTCAAGGTCTGGCAGAAAAGATGATAGTTGTTATGCCATATGCCAATCCCTATCCGGAAATGATTACACGCGGACTGGCACAGAGTGCTGATGCAATGGGTACTGATATGTTTGTACGTGAAATAATGAATGAAGTAATCCCTTTCATTGAGAAAAATTATATGGTTCGTACTGATGCGGATAGTCGCGCTATTGCAGGATTTTCTCTAGGCGGTCGCCAGACTTTGGCTGCCGGTTTGGGAAATCCCGACAAATTTCATTGGGTTTGTGCTTTCTCTCCGGCAATCTTCGGCGAAGAGTACAACACTAACTTCGATAACGGTACATATGCTCCGATAGATAAGCTACAGAAGAGTCTTAATCTGATGTGGCTTGGTTGCGGAACAGAGGACTTCCTTGTATCAGCTTCACGCGGGTTGGACAAAGCCTTGACTGATAAAGGCCTTAAGCATACTTCATATTTCCCTGGTGGAGGTCATACATGGATGAATTGCCGCGATTATATAGAGATTGTGGCTAAGGAATTGTTTAAAAAATAACAGTCGGCAATAATGAAAAAACTTTTGTTTTTAGCAACAGTATTGCTATCGGGAATTCCTCTTTTTGCTCAACAGTCACATGTGAACCTGGCTTGGAATCCACAGCTGAATACAGAAAATATTAATCCATACAGCTGTCAGGTTATTTCACCGGATGTTCACGATGATCATACCGTGACTTTTCGTGTGAAAGCGCCCAATGCTAAGGAGGTGTTGCTTACCGGATCGATGTTTGTGGGTAGTGAAGCCAGAAAGAGAGCTCCATTTATGAAAGATGAGTCGGGTATTTGGACTCTGACCATAGGGCCTCTTACTCCGGAAATCTATTTCTATTACATCATTATTGACGGTGTCCAGAATATAGATGCTAATAACACCTATATAGGTCATGCCGCAATGCCGGCTTTCAGTATGCTTTTCGTTCACGGTGACGAGCCTGCATATTATGATGCAAAGAAAGACGTTCCTCACGGTAGCGTTACCACTCATTATTACTATTCATCCGTCACAGATGGGATGAGGGATATGATGGTGTATACTCCTGCTAATTATAATCCTAAAAAGAAATATCCTACGCTCTATCTTCTGGGTGGTTCAGGTGATGTTACCGAGACATGGGTTATGCACGGACGTGCCAACTTTATTTTGGACAATATAATTGCAGAAGGAAAGGCACGTGAGATGATCGTGGTGTTCCCTAACGACCAGATGGTGACACGTAGCCATCCTAAGCATACCGAACTCGCTTTCCCGCTAGTGGAAAAAGAGATCCTTGAGTGCGTTATACCATTTGTTGAGTCTCATTACAGTGTAATACAAGATCGTCATGCACGTGCAATCAGTGGACTTTCCATGGGTGCCCGCATGTCTCAATATGTAGGTCTGAGAAATCTGGATGTGTTCGGTTCAACAGGTTTGTTGAGCGGTGCGATAGAGGTAAGTGAGACTCCGGCATTGAACGATTCAGATATTAATGACCGTATAGACTATCTTTTTGTTGGTGGAGGAACCTATGAAACAGGAATGATGGCTCGTCATACAACTTTTCATGAGACTTTGGATAAAATGGGAGTTAAGCACGAGTATTATTCAGGCGGAGGAGGCGGACATGACCTAGTCACTTGGAGACATCTGTTGTATTATCGTTTCTTGCCTAATTTGTGGCGCAATAACTATAAGTGGAAATAATGTTTTTGTAGATAAATCTACGAGTATTTTAATTGAGTCCAAAAGTCGGTAAACGTCTTTTGGACTCAATTATCGTAACTATAAATACCAAACTGTAAAGAAAGAAAGTCACGTTTACTTGTTGTTAGATTTATAGACTTAAGCTATCTTCGCTAAAATGTCAATATAATGGATATTAGATATAGAATAACGAGTTTGAGAGAGTTGATGACTATTTGGGGCTGGGAGTTTGCGGTTATAAGTGGAACAGATCCGCATAATAGTGAATATACTCCAAAAAGGTGGTCACAGCGTGAGTTTATCAGCGGTTTTACTGGGTCGGCTGGTACTGTAGTGGTAACAGCTGGTCATGCCGGTCTTTGGACTGACTCGCGCTATTATATTCAGGCCGTTCGCGAACTGGAAGGTAGTGGTATCGAACTGCATAAGACTTCTTTGCCGGATAGTCTTGATTGGGCTGATTGGATAGGACATAATATTTCCGATTTGGGTAAGGTGGGTATTGACGGGCTATGTATGAGTAGTAGAGAGGTTGACTACCTGTTCGCTTGTGTTGCCAGCAGATATGGAGAGGTGATTTCCCACCCGGACTATTTGAATCGGTTATGGAAGAATCGACCTCCTTTCCCAAATGGAAAGGTGTGGTTGCATGAGGTTCGTTATTCCGGCTGTTCTACTTCTGAAAAGCTCTCATGGGTTCGTGAAGAAATAGGCTTAAAAGGTGCTGATTGTGCCTTGGTAAGCAGTCTGGACCAGGTGGCATGGCTCTTGAGTATCCGTTCAAATGATGTAGATTATTGCCCTTTTGTAATATCTTTTGCAATAATTGAGCCGAGCAAGGTGGCTCTGTTTATAGATAAGTCAAAGGTAGATGCAGATGTTGAATCTGTTTTGGCTTCAGACAGAATAGAGTTGTACTCTTATGATGAAGTGACGGATTATATACGTACTATGAAAGATGTCCGCAAAATATTTATTGATCCTTCTTCACTTAATTTTGAGTTGAATAATGCTGTAATAAACCGATTCGGTAAGGATTGTATTGTTCTAGGTGCATCACCAATAGACTTAAAGAAATCCATGAAAAACAGTGTGGAGATAGATGGGTTTAGGCGTGCATTTATACTTGATGGCATTGCGCAGACCCGCTTTTATCATTGGTTGGAAGATTGTATGAAGGCGGAGAAGGTGCTTACTGAGGCTGATTTGTCTGATAAGATACATTCATTACGTGCTGAGAATCCCGATTTTATGGAAGAGAGTTTTGAGACCATATCGGCATACGGTGAAAATGCAGCTCTTCCACATTATTCTACCGTTAGAGGAAAAGATGCGACACTTAAACCTAATGGCCTTTATCTGATGGACAGTGGCGCCCATTATCGTTTTGGAACCACGGATATTACCCGTACTATACCGCTGGGACCGGTTTCTCAATTGGAGAAGGAAGATTATACATTGGTTCTTAAGGCTATGATAGATCTGGCAATGGCAGTGTTTCCTGAAGGGACTCCCGGTTGCAGGCTGGATGCGGTAGCCAGAAAACCGTTGTGGCAGACTATGCGAAATTTCGGTCATGGCACCGGTCATGGTGTAGGAAATCTGCTTTCAGTTCACGAAGGACCTCAATCCATCCGTCAGAATATGAAAGACCAGCCAATATTTCCAGGTATGATTACTTCCGACGAGCCAGGTATATATCGTGAAGGTAAGCATGGCATTCGTCATGAGAATATTATATTATGTATTCCGGCCGGTGATAATGAATTTGGCAGATGGTTGAAATTTGAGACATTGACAATGACATATCTGGATACTACATCTCTTATTATAGAGATGTTGGATAAAGAGGAACGCTGTTGGTTGAATGAGTATAATGCTCTTGTCGAAAAGACTCTCTGCCCACTGCTTTGTGAACAGGATGCCGCTTGGCTTCGAAGTAAGACCAAGGCCGTATAATTAAAAATGACATTGGCTTAGCGCCAATGTCATTTTTAATTACTCAACTTCTAATATTATCGGGCGTTCATCCATACTTGCATATTACCATTACCTCGGTGTGCCCAGGCATAGTAAGGAATCAACTTAAGGTTAACGTTTCTTGAAACAGACGGATTACCTGTATAATTATCTTTTGCTGTAGTTTTCAGAATATTCATCTTGTACTTTTTTCCTTCAACTTCCATCTCTGTGGTTTCTGTCTCAAATTTTGGATTGACAGGCAATGAAGTGCTCAGGATATTATAATCATTGTCAACCCATTCGGCACAATAAACCAAAGGACCACGTTCAATGGCAATTTTTCCACGATCTTCACGAACCTGACGGTTAGCTACTACAACGCGCGGTTCCATGTCAAAATGGACTTCCACCTTATCTCCTTTCTTCCATTTACGGTCGATAACGAAGTATCCGTTTTGAAGAGTACTGCTTACAGACTGTCCATTAACCTTAACCTCGAACGAAGGTGACTTACCGTCGGAATATGAGTATAAATCTGTTGGAACAACCTCGTTTCTAACCCATCCCGGAATACGAATGTTAAGTGCGAAGGAGGATAAAGAAGTTTTGTTTATGTCTATCTCAATATTTCCATTCCAAGGATAATCTGTAGTCTGAGTCAGTTCAATCTTCTTGCCGTTAATTTCCGTATTGAGGGTATTTGACATGAATAGATTGATAAATAGGTTATTATCCTTAACGGCATATACATATCCGGGAACAGAAGGTATAAAACGGCAAATGTTACTAGGGCAGCAAGCACAACCGAACCATGCTTCACGTTGATGCTGGCCGTGTGACTCTAAAGGATTCGGATAGAAAAACTTTCCACCGTCAAGACTTACTCCGCTAATTACACCATTATATAATG
>CAZYFO010000027.1:0-1166 GCA_964646955.1 uncultured Bacteroidaceae bacterium
TCTTTGGTGAACTTGGTGTTGCTGTCGGCATTGAATTCTTCTACGAACTGAGCACAGTGTTCTATCATCTGTTCCATGGTACAGTCTTGCGTAAATGCACCGTCCTTATAGCAATAGCAGCAGTAATCGACGTTTGAAGAGCCGTCACTGTTTGTACCAAACTGGTCGGGCGTTTTCATGGGCATACCGCAACTCTGGCAAAAGTAATTCAAATACTCTCCATTCTTCATAAACACATTGTCTATCCAATAGGTGTATGAAAGTGGGATGAATTTCAGCACACAATACTCCGGATCATCTACTCCACATGGGAAATGTGGCGACATCCAGTCTGCCCACAGGCTCTTTTTGACAGCCATATCGGTTACAATCTCGATCTCACCGGTATAGACTACGCTGTTTTCTCCCTCTACGATTGACATTCCGGCCTTCGGATTTGCTCTGAAATGGGCAGTCTTGGCCGAGCTGGTTCCGGTTGAAACGTAGATGGCACCTTGTTCATCTTTCAGTTTTACCAATGCCACCGGACGCGGATAGCCGTTTTCATCGATGGAGGCTAATGTTACCACTTTTGCTGCAGCAACTATTGCAGCCGCTTTTTCTTTGATATCCATAGTTTTCGTGTTTTATTTATTAAATTACTTCATGGGAAGGATTTCGGTTTCCAACCACTTCTGAAGCTCGTTTGTCCACTGCGGTTTGTATTTGTAGCGGTCTTGGATGCCCCATCCGTGGCCACCGTTCGGGTAGATGTGCATGGTTACTTTGACCTTGTTTTTTGCCAAGGCTGTGTAATAGCGGATGCTGTTCTCTACCGGTACTACAAAGTCATCGGTACAGTGAACGATGAATGCGGGAGGGGTATCGGCTGTGACCTGAAGCTCGTTACTGAAGAGTTTGACATCTTCTTCGGATGGGGTCTTACCTAAGAGTAATTCGCGTGAGCTCTGGTGAGTGACACCCGTTTCCATGGTGATAACCGGATAGAACAATATCTGGAATGCAGGTTTGGTTACGGCATCGGTATAATGTGTGGCTGCGGTTGAAGCCAGATGACCGCCGGCAGATGAGCCCATGATGCCGAGTTTGGTGTATTTCCATTCTGCAGCGTGAGAGTTCATGATACGCATGGCCTCCTGTACATCGCTCAATGGTACGTCCTTGTG
>CAZYFO010000027.1:1266-3523 GCA_964646955.1 uncultured Bacteroidaceae bacterium
GGCTCTGATTGTGCCATAGACTGTAGTGAGAAAGCACACAGCGCCGAAAACAGGAACATTTTCAACTGATCTCTTTTCATTATTGGTTGTATTAAAGGTTAATTCAAATTGTAATTCCACAGACCGAATTTTACCCGGTCTGTTATTGAACTCACAAATGTAATAATTCTTTTCCATTTTTATTTCGTAATATCAAATACTGTTTGATTTGTAATTGTTCCGGTATAAATAATATAATATATTATTTAGCCTTTTGAGAAATATTTAGCCAATAAAACGAAATAATGTCAGGAATGCACAACATCTTTCATCTATAATCTTTATTTTTGCGCCGTATTTGAGCAAATTGCTAATTGAAAAGCAGTAATTATTTACAAAAAGACAAATTAAGTTATGTGCGGAATTGTAGGATATATAGGCAAAAAAAAGGCCTTCCCGATATTGATAAAAGGGTTACAACAGTTGGAATATCGTGGCTATGACAGTGCCGGAGTAGCATTAATATCAGATGATAATAATCTAAACATTTATAGGACAAAGGGCAAGGTATCCAATCTGCGTGATAGTTGCGAGAAGAGGGATACAAGCGGCGTGGTAGGGATAGCCCATACACGCTGGGCCACTCATGGAGAGCCGTCGGAGGTGAATGCCCATCCGCATATTTCCATGAGCGGAGATATAGCATTGGTTCACAATGGGATTATTGAGAACTATATGCTGCTCAAAGAGCAACTGATTACCAAGGGATATGAATTCAAGAGCTGCACAGACACTGAGGTGTTGGTACAGCTCATCGATTATTATTATCAGAAGAATGGTCATATTCTGGTAAAGGCGGTATGCAAGGCCCTGAATGATGTAATCGGAGCCTATGCCATTGTGGTCATGGAGAAGAGTAACCCCGGTCATCTGGTGGCTGCACGCAAGTCCAGTCCTCTGGTGGTAGGAATAGGTGATAACAATGCGGATTATTATATAGCAAGTGACGCCACTCCGATAGTGGAATACACTAAAAGAGTTGTATATCTGGATGACTCTCAGATAGCAGACATTGCTCCTGACAAGGATCTGGAGATCATTAATCTTAAGGAGAAAAGCATTGACATTGATATAAAGGAGGTTAATCTGGATATCTCTAAACTCAGTAAGGGAGGATTCGACCATTTCATGCTCAAAGAGATATATGATCAGCCGGGATGTATGAATGACTGTATGAGGGGAAGGCTTTTTGTGGATGACAATCCTTTGAATAATCATATTACACTCTCTGCATTGAGTAATCAGAAAGATCGTCTGTTGCGTGCAAAGCATATCATCATAGTGGCATGCGGCACCAGCTGGCATGCAGGGTTGATAGGCAAAATGCTTATTGAGCAGATGTGTCGCATCAGGGTTGAGGTGGAATATGCTTCTGAGTTCCGTTACAGCAATCCGGTGATTGATAAGGACGATGTTATAATAGCCATCAGCCAGAGCGGTGAGACGGCAGACACTCTCGCTGCAATAAAAATGGCCAAGGAGCACGGAGCTTTGGTTTTCGGTATTGTAAACGGTGTAGGTTCATCTATAGCAAGAGAATCCGATACGGGTATTTACATTCACGTAGGTCCGGAGATAGGTGTGGCCAGCACAAAGGCTTTTACCGGTCAGGTGACTGTTCTGGTACTACTCGCATTGGCTTTGGGACACGAGATAGGCTCTATCACTGAAAAAGAATACAGAGATACGATAGATGAGCTAAGCCGGATACCTGCCAAGATGCAGGAGGTGTTGAAACAGGATGATAGGATAAAGAGGATCTCCGAACGTTTCACTTTTGCAAAGAATTTCCTCTATCTGGGTAGGGGTTTCAACTATCCGGTAGCCATGGAAGGTGCATTAAAATTGAAGGAGATAAGTTATATTCATGCTGAGGGCTATCCTGCAGCTGAGATGAAGCACGGCCCTATCGCGCTTGTGGATGCTGAGATGCCTATCGTTTTTCTGGCTACTCATCACAAGCTGTATGAGAAGATTATCAGCAATATGCAGGAGGTGAAATCACGCAACGGCAAGATTCTGGCTATTGTCACCGAATCAGATGAGGCTATCAAATCTATTGCAGATGAGGTGATAGAGATACCTCAGACTATGAGTGCGCTGGTTCCACTGCTAAGCGTTATACCATTACAGCTATTGGCATACCACGTTGCAGTCTCAAAAGGGCTGGACGTAGATATGCCTCGCAATTTAGCAAAAAGTGTTACTGTGGAATAAG
>CAZYFO010000027.1:3623-20676 GCA_964646955.1 uncultured Bacteroidaceae bacterium
GGCAATGCGTTTCATGGCCTCACGGGTAAGTTCTCTATCGGCAAAGGCTGTGACACGAAAATATCCTTGTCCGGCCTGACCGAATCCCGAGCCGGGAGTCACCACGACGTTTGCCTGGTCCAGAAGTAAATCATAAAATTTCCAGGAGTCCATCTTTCCGGGTGTTTCAGCCCATATATAGGGTGAGTTTTCTCCTCCTATGGGGTGTAATCCCATATGTTCGAAATTGGTTCTGATAATGGAAGCTGTCTCTAGATAGAAGTCTATATTGGAACGTATCTGAGACTGTCCTTCAGGGGTATAGATGGCCATGGCTCCCGCCTGAGATATATATGACGCTCCATTGAATTTACAGCTTTGGCGACGCTCCCACAGGCTGTTCACTGAGAATTTTTCCCTTGTGGAACTACTTACCATAAGCTCTTTAGGCACGACGGTATAGCCGCAACGGATTCCTGTAAAGCCGGCTGTCTTGGAATAGCTGCGAAACTCTATGGCGCACTTTTTGGCTCCCTCTATTTCGTATATGGAGTGCGGTATGGATTCATCTCTGATAAAGGCCTCGTATGCGGCATCATACATAATGATGGTATCGTTTGCCAAAGCATAATCTACCCACTGCTTCAGTTTGGCCTTTGTTATAACGGCACCGGTCGGATTGTTCGGGTAACAGAGATAGACGATATCCAGACGGTTGTCAGGGATGTCACCGGTGAAGTCATTTGAGCTGTTGCAGGGGATATACTGGAATTTACGGCCGCCCATAATATTGGTATCCACATATACGGGATAGACAGGATCTGTTATGCCCACTATGTTGTCCGGGGATAGTATATCGCCTATATTTCCGGTATCGCTTTTGGCTCCGTCGCTGATAAATATCTCTTCAGGAGATATCTTTACCCCGCGTGTTGCAAAGTCATGTTCTGCTATGGCTTCTCTGAGAAACAAATAACCGTGTTCAGGACCATAACCGTGAAAAGTTGACTTACAAGCACACTCATCTACCGCCTCATGCATAGCCTTGATTACTGCGGGAGCGATAGGCAGTGTTACATCGCCGATTCCCATCCTGATAATATCGGCCTGAGGGTGCATTTTTTTATAATCTGCAGCTCTCTTTGCTACTTCAAAGAAAAGATATCTCTGACACAGAGTCAGATGTTTTTCATTTACCAATGCCATAAAAAACTAAATTTCAATTTCACCTTCAAATACAAACGCGGCCGGTCCGGTCATCATTACATGCCCGTCTGGATTCCACGATATGAATAGGGAGCCCCCATCCATAACTACCTCACACAACTCATTATCGACAAGTCCTGCTAATGCTGATGCCACTACTGTAGCACAAGCGCCTGTACCGCAAGCCATGGTGATACCACTGCCGCGTTCCCAGACACGCATGCGGATCTTTTTACGACTTATGACATGCGCAAATTCAATATTGGCTCTGTTCGGAAAGATAGAATTAGTCTCTAATATTTTACCGTAACGAGCCACATCGATGTTATCGGCATCTGACACAAAAAGGACCAAATGCGGATTACCCATATTTATAGCTGTTCCTGTGAAATGTCGGTCATCAGCTTCTATCAATTCCTGAACGAACACTGTCTGTTGTCCGTCAGGACGTTTCACATACAGTTTACTGCCTACTCCCATATCTACGGTTACAGACTCTACATTGCCGTCTGTGGCAACATGAAGTTTCAGAATCTTGATACCTGAAAGCGTGTCCAATGAGATTTCCGTCTTATTGGTGATTTTTTTGTCATACAGATATTTTCCTATACAACGTGACGCATTGCCGCACATCATGGCTTCAGAACCGTCGGCATTGAATATGCGCATACTGAAATCGGCCTTGTCTGAGTGGTCAATAACTACTAGTCCATCTGAGCCTATGCCCTTGTGCCTGTCGCTCCATTTCACTGAAAGAGACGGCAGATCGACAAGTTGGCGATTACGAATGTCTACATAGATATAGTCATTGCCTATCCCATGCATCTTTGTGAAATGTATTTTCTCAATCACTGCTTATTCTTAAAATAATTATCAATATCAGCTGCTACATTACGGCCATCGGCAATAGCACGTACTACCAGGCTTGCACCAAATTTAGAATCTCCGGCCACAAATACATTTTCGGCATACTTAGGATGTTCCGGCTTGAGGAATCCCATAGCAAGCAATACCATATCGCATTCTATAACCTCTTTTTCTCCGGTAAGTTGCATTTTTGAGCAGCCTCCGTCAGGAGATGGTATCCACTCTACTGCCTCAACTTCGACTCCTGTCAGATTTCCATTGCCGTCATCAATAAAACGATTGGAAGTAAGGCTCCAGCGACGTTCACAACCTTCCTCATGACTTGTGGTGGTCTTAAGAATCTGAGGCCATGCCGGCCATGGTGTAGCCGGATTGTAGCCAACCGGTGGCTTAGGCATGATTTCTATCTGGGTTACACTCTTGCAGCCCTGTCTGTTGCATGTTCCGATGCAGTCGCTGCCGGTATCACCGCCACCAATAACCAACACCTTTTTACCTTTTGCAGAGACTAACTCTTCTTTACTGAATTCTTCTCCTTCAATAATTCTATTCTGCTGACTGAGCAATTCAAGTGCTAAGTACACTCCTTTATATTCACGTCCCGGAATCTTAAGATCACGAGCCACCGGCGTTCCGGTAGAAACGACATAAGCGTCATAACCTTCCGGCAGTTTGTTCAAATCGACTATTGTATTATATTGGAAATGAATACCTTCCTGTTCCATCCAGTTTTGTCTGCGATCTATCACATACTTAGCCAGTTTGAAGTTAGGGATGCCATAACGAATAAGTCCGCCGGCAGCACTCATCTTATCTATCAAGGTTACTTCATAACCTTTCTTGTTCAACTGTACGGCAGCCGACATACCTGCAGGTCCGGCACCTATTACAGCTACCTTCTTGCCGTTACGTGCATACTTTACAGGGTGTACATAACCTTCACGGAATGCCTTCTCAATAATAGAGCACTCGTTCTCACGAATCGTAACGGGTGCTTCAATGCAATGGTTCAAGATACAACTTTTTTCACACAAAGCAGGACATACACGTCCGGTGAACTCAGGGAAGTCATTTGTTTCAATGAGAAGTTTATATGCCAATTCCCATTCACCTTTAAATACCGCATCCTGCCACTCCGGCTGTTTGTTACCGAGCGGACAGGCCCAATGACAGAACGGTACGCCGCAATCCATGCAGCGCGACGCCTGTAATATGCGCTCACTTTCGTTAAGAGTCTGTTCCACCTCTCCGAAGTCAGCCACCCTTTCATGTATAGGTCTATGGCCTGCATCCTGTCTGGGGATTGTTAGAAATGCCTTAGGATTTCCCATATCTTTAGTCTTTTATCTTCATTAATAATCGCGCTGAACATTGTCTATCTTATTTTGCAGCTTCTTAAGAGCCTCCTCCTGAAGTACTCTCTTGTACTCAATAGGAGTTACCTGAATGAAGTCTTCTATATATGCCGACCAGTTATCCAGCATCTCACCGGCAAGTTTTGAACCCGTATGCTGATAATGGCTTTGAATGAGACTATGAAGCTCTTCACGCCTGGTTTTTTCCTCAATCAGGCTCAACTCAATCATATCCATATTACAATAGTAGTCGAAGTCATGATTCTTGTCCCACACATAGGCCAATCCGCCTGACATACCGGCAGCAAAGTTTCTTCCTGTTGTGCCCAATACTACCACACGTCCTCCGGTCATATATTCGCAACAGTGATCACCTGTTCCCTCAACTACTGCTATAGCTCCGGAATTTCTTACGGCAAAGCGTTCTCCCACACGTCCGTTGATATAAACCTCACCGCTGGTAGCTCCGTAAAGGATGGTATTTCCTGCAATTATATTATCAGATGCAACAAACTGTGAACGTAAAGATGGCAACAGTGATATGTGTCCTCCGGAGAGTCCCTTTCCCATATAGTCATTTGATTCTCCTTCCAGGGTTAATGATACACCCTTCATAAGAAATGCTCCAAAACTCTGTCCGGCTGAACCGTTGAACTTAATGTTTATAGTATTGTCAGGCAGCCCTTCACTACCGTATTTCTTTGCTATCTCACCGGAAAGCATCGCACCTACGGTTCTATTGGTGTTGATGATATCATAATTCAACGTGACAGGCTGTTTTTTATCTATCGAAGAGCTTGCAGCCTTAATGATTTCTCTGTCCAATACATCATCAATAAGATGTATCTGAGATGTTGTCTGACGTGTCACAGCATTTTCGCCGAAGGTCTTTAAGAGTCTGCTTAAATCCAGATTTTCGGTCTTTTCGGTAAATCTGGTTTCATCTATCTCTATCAGATCCGCACGTCCTATGATGTCTTTCAGGCTACGGAAACCTAATTCAGCTAAATATTCACGAACCTCCTGAGCGAGGAATGTATAATAGTTTACCAGATATTCGCTGCGACCGAGGAACTTGGCACGTAGTTTCGGATCTTGTGTGGCAACACCTACAGGGCATGCGTTTGTATGACACTTACGCATCATAAGACATCCCAATACTATCAACTGTGCCGTACCGAAACCATATTCGCCTGCACCTAACAGCGCCATAGCGATCACATCACGTCCGGTCTTGAGCTGACCATCGGCCAGAACCTCTATCTGACCACGCAGGCCGTTTAATACCAGCGTCTGCTGTGTCTCGGCAAGACCTATTTCAGGAGATATACCTGCATATCTTATTGATGATGCAGGAGAAGCACCTGTTCCACCTTCCGCTCCGGAGATGATTACCAAATCAGCCTTAGCCTTAGCTACTCCGGCAGCAACAGTTCCTACTCCACTCTCGGCTACCAGCTTAACACTGATCTTTGCCTCGGGGTTGACATTCTTCAGGTCGAAGATAAGCTGTGCCAGATCTTCAATGGAGTATATGTCATGATGAGGAGGAGGAGATATCAGCGATATTCCGGGGATTGAGTTACGGGTCTTGGCAATAATCTCATTGACCTTGAATCCGGGAAGCTGACCTCCCTCACCGGGTTTTGCTCCCTGAGCCACCTTAATCTGTATCTCTTTTGCATTGACCAGATATTCTGTGGTTACACCGAAACGGCCAGAAGCAACCTGCTTTACAGCGCTGCTCAACGATACGCCATCTACGGTATTGTAATATCTGGAGTTGTCCTCACCACCTTCACCTGTGTTACTACGGGTACCAAGTTTATTCATAGCCAGAGCGATAGCCTCATGAGCCTCCTTACTGATGGATCCGAAGGACATGGCTCCTCCGACAAAGTGTTTCACGATATTTTCTACCGGTTCAACTTCATCTATGGAGATCGGGTTCTTTCTGAACTTAAAATAGTCTCTCAGGAACAGAGGTTCCGCCTTGTCATCGATGATATGTGTAAATTCCTTGAACTTCTTGTAGCTGCCCAAACGGGTTGCCAGCTGAAGCGTAGAAATGGCCTCAGGTGTCCAGGCATGCTTGATACCATCCTTACGGTAAGAATACTGACCTATGAATGGCAACACGTCATCTACTTCAGGCTGATATCCCTGATCATGAATCTTTATTGCATCATTTGCTATGTTCTTAAGAGTTATACCGCCTATGGTTGAGGATGCCGTTCCGAAATACTTGGCAAGCAACTGCTTACTCAGTCCGACGGCTTCAAAGATCTTTGCACCGCGATATGAACGTATAGTGCTGATACCCATCTTACTGAGTATCTTTAGCATGCCCTTATCCAATGCTTTGATATAGTTATGCTGAGCGGTTTCATAATCCATCTGAATCTTACCCTTCTTAACCAAATCGTCAATAGTGGCAAATGCCATATACGGATTGATGGCACTGGCTCCATAACCTAACAGTAATGCAGCATGCATCACCTCACGTATCTCACCGCTCTCAACTATAAGAGCTGTCTGAACACGCTTTCTGATTGATACCAGATAGTGATGAATAGCACTTACTGCAAGCAATGAAGGTATGGCAGCAAATTTCTCATCCAGGCCACGATCACTGAGTATCAAATAATTGATACCGTCGTCAACGGATTTCTCTGCTCTTTTGCAGATATCTTCAAGAGATTCACGCAGACCTTCTTCTCCCCTTGACTTATCAAAAAGGATAGGCAGCTTCTCTGTGTTAAAGCCTTTATAACGAATATTGCAAAGAGTATCCAGTTCGGTATTGGTCAATACCGGCTGTGGCAGACGTACCATTTTACAGTGCGACTCACTCGGAGAGAGGATATTCATACCCACCGCACCGATATACTCGGTAAGTGACATTACCAGCTCTTCACGGATAGGGTCAATAGGCGGATTGGTAACCTGTGCGAACTGCTGTCGAAAGTAGTTGAACAGTATTTGCGGACGTTCCGAAAGGACAGCCAGCTGAGTATCATTTCCCATTGAAGAAACGGGTTCCTGCGCTGTGGTACACATAGGTACTATGACACGCTCCACATCCTCACGGGTATAATCGAAACTCAACAACTTGCGCTGGAAATCAGCCACACTGTTCTCGGCCTTACGTCCGCTACGCAACTTGCTGAGTTCAATTCTGTTTGTAGAGAGCCATTTGCCGTATTCACACTGAGATGCAAGCGAGCTCTTTATCTCATCATTAGTATATATTTTACCCTCCTCACTGTCCACAATAAGAATCTTACCAGGCTGCAAACGTCCTTTCTCACGGATAATCTGCGGGTCAACATTCAGGCAGCCGGCTTCAGATGACAATATCATCATACCATCTTCTGTAATAAGATAACGTGAAGGACGAAGTCCGTTTCTATCGAGCATCCCACCTGCATAGCGCCCATCGGTAAAGATGAGTGCGGCAGGACCGTCCCAAGGCTCCATCAATATGGAATGATATTCGTAGAAAGCCTTCAGATTGTCGCTGATAGGATTTTTCTCATTGAAAGACTCCGGTACCATCATGGCCATGGCATGAGGCAAGCTCATGCCTGAACGGACAAAGAATTCCAGTACGTTATCAAAAGATGCACTGTCACTCATATCCGGCTGAACTATAGGATGTATGTTTTTGACATCACCCAGAGCCTTCGACCAGAGCACACTTTCACGAGCTTCCATCCATCCTCTGTTACCGCGGATGGTGTTGATCTCACCGTTGTGAGCCAACATACGGAAAGGCTGTGCAAGTGGCCAGGTCGGCATGGTGTTTGTACTGAAACGTGAATGAACGAGTGCCAGGCCGCTGGTAAAGAAAGGATGGCTTAAATCCGGAAAGTATTCGCGCAATTGTGTCGAAGACAGCATTCCCTTATATACGATTAGTCTGTTTGAAAGAGAAACCACATAAAAGTCTCTATCTGCGATTCTGCACTCTACATGTTTCCTGATGAGATAAAGGTCCGTTTCAAATTTATCCACAGCTGTAGTTCCGGTAACAAAGATCTGTACGATATACGGTTCGGTAGCCTTGGCTGCCTCACCCAGTATCTCTGAGTTAACAGGAACATCACGGACAAATGAGAGTTTAAAACCAGATTTTTCTATCTCTTCCCTAATCACGTCGAGGTATTTTTTCCTCTTATCATCATCTTTGGGCATAAAGACCAAACCTGTTCCATACTTTAATCTTTCAGGTACCGGGATACCTTGTAAAAGTATAAATTCGTGAGGAATTTGCAACAGGATTCCGGCACCGTCACCCGATTTGTTATCGGCAGCCTCGGCACCACGGTGTTTCATATTCTCAAGCACCGTTAACGCATTGTCCACCAATACATGTGACTTATCTCCCTTCAGGTTTACGAGCATTCCGATACCGCATGCATCGTGCTCGTAAGCCTGATCATACAGGCCTACAACACCATTCTTCATTGTTTCAGAAATGAATTTGTTAACTTAAAAATCAGCTGATAAACAACAGCTCACGATACTTAGGCAGAGGCCACATATCATTATCTACAATCTCCTCCAATTTGTCAATGGGTTTTCTGATTGCAAATAACGACTCGGCTATCTCATGATAAGCTTGAGCCTTATTATATTCATTTTCAATCTTATTGGCAACTTTACGTGCCTCAATCATTGCATCTACCTTAACTCGAATCTCTGATACTAACTTTGAGATTTCACGAATCATGGCAATATCGGTAGCTGCCTGGGTCTCATAATCAGAAGGGAAAATTTCCTTCATCAATGATACGTTCTTCAACAGCTTAGTCTGGTACTCCAGCGCAACAGGAATTATGTGATTGGTGGCCATACGTCCCATTACACGAGCCTCAATCTGTACTTTCTTGGTATAGGTCTCCCACTTCACTTCATTACGAGCCTCAAGTTCTTTCTCAGTATAGACACCCATACGTTTGAACATCTCTATCGACTCCTTTTTTGTAAATGCATTTATCATCTCAGGTACACTGGTTTCCGTATCCAGACCACGGCGTTTTGCCTCCTTCTTCCACTCATCAGAGTATCCGTTACCATCGAAACATATCACATCAATAATTGAAGCTATTATCGGTTTCAAAGTATCCATGATAGCTATATTCAACGGTTTACCGGCAGCTATGGCCTTATCGACATCGATTTTGAACTGTGTCAACTGATCTGCAACTGCGGCATTCAGGGTTGTCATTGCACCGGCACAGTTAGCACTTGAACCTACTGCACGGAACTCAAAACGGTTACCGGTAAATGCAAACGGAGAGGTACGGTTTCTGTCGGTATTATCCACGAAGATTTCAGGAATTTCAAGACCTACCGAGGTACCCTTCTTGCCTGCTATCTCAATCGGAGTATCCGAAGGTACTGTCAATAGTTTACGCAGAACATCCGTCATCGTTTTGCCCAAAAAGGCCGATACGATTGCAGGAGGTGCCTCGTTTGCACCAAGACGATGAGCATTTGTTGCCGAAGCGATGGATGCTTTAAGCAGAGCATTGTATTTCTGTACGGCTGCAAGTATAATCACAAAGAATGTAACAAACTGAAGGTTTCCCTTTGCATCCTTTCCTGGAGCCAGAAGGAGTGTACCGGTATCTGTCCCGAGAGACCAGTTGTTATGTTTGCCTGAACCATTGATACCCTCAAACGGTTTCTCATGCATCAGTACCACAAAGCCGTGTTTTCTGGCTATGGTATACATGATGTTCATCATCAGCTGGTTCTGATCGTTTGAAAGGTTTGTCTCACCGAAGATGGGAGCAAACTCAAACTGATTTGGAGCAACTTCATTATGACGTGTCTTAAGAGGAATACCCAACTTATAGCCGGAAATCTCTACATCTCTCATGAATGCTGCTACTCTGGCAGGAATAGCTCCAAAATAGTGATCCTCAAGCTGCTGATTCTTTGAAGACTCATGTCCCATAAGAGTTCTTCCTGTCAGCATCAGATCAGGACGTGCAGCATATAAATCTTCATCAATAAGAAAATACTCCTGCTCCCAACCTAAATATGAATTTACTTTTTTTACATTCGGATCAAACATCTGACATATCGGTAATGCAGCATCATTCACAGCTTTAAGAGCTCTTTTCAAAGGTGTCTTATAGTCCAATGCCTCACCGGTATAAGCGATAAAGACTGTCGGGATGCACAATGTATCATCCTGAATAAATACAGGTGATGTAGGATCCCATGCCGTATAACCTCTGGCCTCAAAGGTTGCTCTGATACCTCCATTAGGAAATGATGAAGCATCAGGCTCCTGCTGAGCGAGTGATTTGCCATCGAAAGCTTCAATCATACCGCCTTTCTTATCATATTCCATAAAGGAATCATGCTTTTCAGCAGTGCCTTCGGTAAGTGGCTGGAACCAGTGAGTAATATGTGTAACTCCATGTTCTATTGCCCATGTCTTCATACCCGCAGCAACACTGTCTGCTATCTCTCTATCTAAAGCTTCTCCGTTATCTATACAGTCTGCCAGAGCATTGAATGTCTGTACATCGAGATACTTGCGCATCTTGTTGCGATTGAAAACCAACTCGCCAAAGTATTCTGACGGTCTTTCATTTGGGGTCTCTATTTCAACTGCCTTCTTCTTGAAAGCATCCTTAACCACATCAAATCTTAGTTTACTCATCTCTATTGTAATTTTAATTTTTACTTTAATAAAAAAAAGACCGATTAAATTGTAAAGAACCAGTCCCAAACATAATTAACTCATCTGTAACTTAACTATCTACCGACTGGAAAGGTGATAGCTGAAGATTTAATAATGAACAGATTATCCTGTTTATTAATTTTTGATGAGCAGCATAATTCCAAACCGCCACCCAAAATTACTAAATAACATAATAAGCTCAAACCTTTCATATTGAATAGTTGTTTCCTGCCCATTTAAAAACGATGCAAAAATATCGCTTTTTCTGACATTGTGCAAATAATTTTTCAATATAATTGTCATAATGCAATCAATTAACATTTTTTCGTTATCAAAACGACATAATTCAACCTTCTATTCAATAAGCTTTCTCATGAATACCGGAAACTGCTCTACCACTCGGGTCGTTTAAGGTTTTAAATGATGCATCCCAAGCCAACGCTTCTGCAGAAGAACAGGCCACACTCGGCACACTCGGTACACTCTTTGCGGCTGATTCACTGGGAAACATATCCTCGAAAATAGAACGATAATAGTACTCTTCCTTATTCCTAGGAGGATTGATAGGAAAACGCTCTGAAGCCATTTTCATCTGTTCATCACTAACAGCGGCAGATGTCATAGCTTTCAAACTGTCAATCCAGCTATAACCTACGCCATCGCTGAACTGTTCTTTCTGCCTCCAGGTAATACTTTCAGGTAGCATATCAGCAAATGCCTCACGTACTATTCGTTTCTCAATGTTCTTTCCCGGACACATCTTTGAATCAGGGTTCAGACGCATGGCTACATCCATAAACTCTTTGTCAAGAAATGGAACTCTACCCTCTACACCCCAAGCAGCAAGCGACTTATTGGCTCTTAGGCAGTCATACAGATACAACTTACCAATCTTCCTGACAGTCTCCTCATGAAAGGCCTTGGCATCGGGAGCCTTATGGAAATAGAGATAACCTCCAAAAATCTCATCGGCACCTTCACCACTCAGCACCATCTTTATACCCATGCTTCTGATGACTCTTGCAAGCAGATACATGGGAGTGCTGGCACGGACAGTAGTAACGTCGTAAGTCTCAATGTGATAAATAACATCTCTTAGAGCGTCCATACCCTCCTGAACAGTATAAGTTACCTCGTGATGAACAGTACCGATATAATCGGCCACCTCACGAGCCTTAACCAAATCCGGAGCACCTTTCAGCCCAACGGCAAAAGAGTGTAACTGCGGCCACCATGCGTCAAATTGGCTATCAGTCTCAACTCTCTTTGCAGAATATTTCTTGGCAACTGCAGATATCACCGAACTGTCCAGACCGCCAGACAGCAATACTCCGTATGGAACATCGCTCATCAGCTGTCTCTTGACAGACGCTTTAAGAGACTCTCCCAATTTAAAGGAATCAGACTCACCGTCCTTCACCGCATCATAGCTAAACCAGTCACGAGTCCACCAACGCTTCATAACCTTTTCACGACTGCTGTAATAATGACCGGGCGAAAACGGTTCGTAACTCTCGCAGAAACCTTCCAGAGCCTTCAACTCACTAGCTACATACAGAGTACCATCCGAATCATGACCTATATAAAGAGGAATGACACCTATCGGATCACGTGCTATCAGGTATTCATCTTTTTCCTCATCATAAAGGGCAAAAGCAAATATACCGTTAAGATCTTCAAGAAAATCAATTCCTTTCTCTTTATATAGCGCCAAAATGACTTCACAGTCCGAACCTGTCTGAAATTCGTATTCATTGCCAATACGAGCTCTAATAGCCAGATGATTATAAATCTCACCATTAACAGCAAGGACTAATTTCCGATCCGGCGAATATAGTGGTTGCCCGCCGGAAAGCGGGTCCACTATAGCCAGTCTCTCATGTGCCAGCATGCATCTGGCTCCACTATAAACTCCACTCCAATCAGGTCCACGATGTCTAATCCTGGATGACATTTTTAAAATCTTTTCGCGCCGCTGGGGCGCCTGGCTCTGAATGTCGAAAATTCCTACAAATCCACACATAAAATCATTTTTATTTAGTTATTAAAAATCAACTGTTATAAGCTGTCTCTCCATGTTCGTAAATATCAAGTCCCTCCTCTTCAATACGTGGAGCTACTCTGATACCATGTACCTTTTTCAGTACTAAGAACATTATCATACCAATACCAAATGCCCAAGCTGCTACAGACAGAGTTCCAAGAGTTTGTACACCTACCATCTTCCAGCCGCCGCCATAGAACAGTCCGCCATCTACAGCAAAGAAGCCTGTTAAAATAGTTCCAAACATACCGCATACTCCATGAACCGATACAGCACCTACAGGATCATCAATATGTAGCACCTTATCAATAAAGATTACCGAACCTATCATCAAGAATGAACATACAACTCCAATAATAGCAGATCCGCCTATAGATACTGCATCACAGCCTGCTGTTACACCAACCAATCCCGCTAAAATACCATTACACATCAACGAGAGAGATGGTTTTCCGTAAACAAACCATGTAAGCACTATAGCTCCTATACCACCCATGGCAGCTGCCATATTTGTGGTAACCATAACATGGGAGATTGCAATAGCATTATCGGCACCGGTAGCAGCGAGTTGTGATCCCGGGTTAAAACCGAACCATCCCAACCAAAGTATGAACACACCTAATGAACCGAGAGTCAGGCTATGTCCCGGGATAGCAACAGATTTTCCTGATTTTGTGTACTTACCGATTCTGGGACCTAATACAATAGCTCCGGCAAGGGCAAGAAATCCACCGCAAGCATGAACCACCGTAGAGCCTGCAAAATCATGGAATCCCATAGCACTCAACCATCCGCCACCCCAAGACCAATGTCCTTCAATAGGATATATCAGAACGGAAATAATAACTGATACAACCAAATACATTGAGAACTTGGTACGTTCAGCCATAGCTCCCGAAACAATAGTGGCAGCCGTAGCACAGAATACCGTTTGAAAGATCAATGATGCCTCTGCCGGTATATTTTTATCACCAAAGAAAGAAAAATCAAACAGGTGTATCTCTCCAAAAAATGCCGAACCTACACCAAACATAAGACCGAAACCTACCATCCAATACAGGAAAGAACCTACCATGAAATCCACAAAGTTTTTCATAAGTATGTTTGCGGTGTTTTTCGATCTGGTAAAACCGGCCTCTACAAGAGCGAATCCCGGTTGCATAAAGAATACCAACATAGCAGCTAATAGTACCCATACGGTATCCAATCCGTTAATACCACTCTCCGCAACAGTGGCAACACTGTCAGATATCGGTGAGACAGCTAATACAGAATCTTTAATCATGCTCAGGCTGTCAGTTACAAACTCTTCCATAATTCAATTTTTTTAAAGTTACTTTTTATCAGCTAATACTGTATCTCCATGTTCTCCGGTACGAATTGAATAGGTATCATCCACAGGACTGACAAATATTCTACCATCACCCACCTCACCGGTTCTGGCTACACTCATAATGGCATCGATAGCCGGTTTGACAAACTGATCACGACAGACTATCGAAATCTCAATTCTTGAAATTATATCGGTACTGTACATGACACCACGATAAATTCTATCCTCACGATCATGACCGATAGCTTTAACTTCTGAATATGAAAACCAATTTATATCTACTGCAAAAAGGGCCTCTTTTACATCTTCAAACCGCGTCTTGCGAATAATTGCTTCAATTTTTTTCATTGTCGTACTTTTTTATTGTTCAACTATCAAAATGATACCCCAAACGTGAAAAACATTTTTTCCGCATCAGGATTTGCCATCAGCTGTACAAATGCCGGAATTGTTGCAGAACCTATAGTGAGGTCTTTACTTGCAGTAAGACTGCAATTGATTATGCCAAAACCGTCAACTCCGTAATAACTGCTTTCAAATGGGGCAGCTCCAACTGTTGCCGTCCAATCCAGATCTCCAAAAGAGAAAGGAGCAGAAACCTCAACGTAAGAAGACAAAACATCATCACCATCACTATTCTGACCGGTAGCTCCTAATATATTTGAATACCAGCTTATTGACAGGAGTGAGAAATCATACCCTAAACCGGCTTCCAATACATGAAGCGTATTATCTGAATAATCGAAATACTTTTTCTGACTATCGGCGCACCAATAATCTGTCAATCCGACGAAGAATCCTGATTTCTTATAGGATAACGAGAAATCCAATTCCTTATAATCTCCACCTGTCAGTCCTACAGAGCCCCATGCTCCAAGTGAAAGACCTTTGTAACCCAGAGATAGAGACGGTTGAGCAGCTGCATCATCCAGTTTCATACCTCTCCATGCATAAGAACTAACCACGCCAACACCAAAGTCAGCTTCAACTGACTCCTGAGCTTTAATTCCTGTGAAAGAAATCAGCACTAAGGTCGAAACCATACAAATCTTTAAAGTCTTCATTGTTTTAATTTTTTAAACTGTTACTAAAAAAACGTCTCAAAAAAACTTTTGTATCGTGATGCGCATACGAACAAAAAAAAGGCTGATTCAAAGAACCAGCCCTATACCTATTTAATTATTTCCTATTACATACTACAACTCAGCTGGTTTGATTGTAGGCACGGATTATTGAGAACCTGATTATTATTCTGGTTCTGCTGCTGATTATTCTGATTACCAAATTGGCTTTTCAGAATTGCAATACAATCTATGCGAACTAACTCTTCAGCTTTCATTTTATCTATCTCTCTTCTCAATTATGGCGCAAAATTATATGCTCTTTTTTACATGTGCAAGAAAATTGAAGAAAATTTCAACATTTCGTCAGAAAAAAAGCAAAATCCATGAAATATGTCGCTATTTCCGTCAAAATAGTGACATATTGTTCAAATACACCTTATAATATAATTATCATTGAAACTCGAAACGATTATTCATTGGCAATCATTGAGCCACTCGCGATAACAGGCATCGCTTGGCATTCGCCAATCGCCACGCGGCGAGAGCGCTACCGATCCGACTTTCGGACCGTCAGGCATGCAGGAGCGTTTGAATTGTTGTGTAAAGAAACGTTTTACAAAGACCTTTAGCCATTTTTGGATAAAAGCTTCATCATATACTCCCTTGAAAGCAATATTTGCAAGAAAGAGTATCTTTCGCGGAGTAAAACCGTTGCGCAACGTATGAAACAAGAAAAAGTCATGCAGTTCGTAGGGGCCTACCAAATCCTCGGTTTTTTGAGCTATATTACCATTATCATCGGCAGGTAAAAGTTCCGGACTGATTGGAGTGTCAATGACATCATACAAGAATAGTTTAGCATCTGCATCAATTTCATAATCTGCCGCATACTTGACTAAATATTTCACTAACGTTTTTGGCACTCCTGCATTGACGGCATACATTGAAATATGGTCACCGTTATACGTGCACCAGCCAAGCGCCAACTCGGACAAATCTCCGGTTCCTATGACAATGGCATTTTCCTGGTTGGCCACATCCATCAAAATTTGAGTGCGCTCACGTGCCTGAGAATTTTCATAGGTGGAATCGTGTACCGACTCATCATGGCCGATATCCGAGAAGTGCTGTAGACAAGCATTTTTGACACTTATTTCACGTATCTCTACGCCCAAAGACTTCATCATTGCTACTGCATTTCTATAAGTACGACCAGTTGTTCCGAAACCGGGCATTGTAATACCGATTATGTTTCGACGAGGTTTTTTCAGCTTGTCAAATGTTTTTGCCGCAACGAGTAACGCCAACGTTGAATCCAATCCTCCGGAGATGCCTACTACCACACGTTCACAATTGATATGCATTAGTCGAGTGGCAAGTCCGCCTATCTGAATATTGAATATTTCCTGACAGTTTTCCTTGATATGTAAATCGGAAGAAGGTACAAAAGGATGAGCATCCACCACACGCATAAGAGTATCTGGAGTATACTTCGGAAGAGATATTTCCTGAATAGTATAATCCCCGCCTCCTGCATAACCCACGCCCATCATAAAGGTTGAATTCTTTTCTCTGTCAGCAGAGAGTCTTTCTACATCAATATCACTTATTATGAGTTGTCTCTCAAATGAAAAGCGTTTACTTTCAGCTATCATTTTACCGTTTTCGGCTATATAACCGTTTCCTGCAAAATAGAGGTCCGTACTAGATTCGCCGAAACCGCTTGAGGCATATACATATCCGGCTATGCAGCGTGCTGACTGCTGCTCAATAAGGCTTCTTAAATAACGGTTCTTACCCAGCAACTCATCGGAAGCCGAAAGATTAAATATAATATGTGCTCCGGCCAAAGCCTCGGTAGAACTTGGCGGAACAGGAGTCCAAAGATCTTCACATATCTCTATTGAAAAAGATGCACATCCACCGTCAAACACTATGTTTCGTTCAAACGGCACAGTCCGGCCGCACAGATTCAGTGTCTTATGTTGAGCTTCCGCAATTGAAGCAAACCAGCGTTTCTCATAGAACTCATTGTAATTCGGAAGATATGTCTTGGCAGTAGCCGCTATTATCTGACCTCTGTTAATAACTACTGCGGCATTGAATAGAGAAGAGCCGCAATGTACCGGCAGTCCTATTATAGAAATGATATCCATTTCAGCAGTCTGCTGCAAAAGCCACCCTAATGCTTTTTCCGCATTGCTAACCAGTAGTCGGCTATGAAAAAGATCGGCACAAGTATAGCCGGTTATATTAAGTTCAGGGAAACAGACTATCCTGACCTGTTTGGCCTCAGCTTCACGAATCAGTTCCAGACAAGCTTCTGCATTGCTCATGCAGTCTGCCACTTTCACATCCGGTACTGCAGCCGCAACTCTAACAAAACCATAGTCTTCCATAAGATATACTCTATTTATCCGACAAAGTTACGATGTTTGATTCACGTATCAAACCAAAGTAATAAAATGATGTACAATAAAATAAGAACTACCCCTGCCG
>CAZYFO010000028.1:0-20530 GCA_964646955.1 uncultured Bacteroidaceae bacterium
GTATCTTTGCGCGCATTTTGAAAAATCAAACAAAAAAAGTATGAAAAAGATTGTATTGTCATTGGTAGTAATGAGCACATTGCTCATCTGCAGCTGCAACTTCTCAAAGAAAGCCAATAACGCTTCTGAGGCTTCTGCTGATTCATTGAATGTTCAACCAACTGAGGTTGTTGATTCAGTTGTCGTAGCTGACACAGTAGCTGTTGATTCAGTTGTTGCTGAGTAATTTTTACTCTTACAAACAATTGTGTTGCCTCAATCAAGGTCGACGTTGTCTCTGCCGCCTTTTTAATGCAAATAGCATAGAGATTTGCAGCCGATAAGCAATAGACATTGATAAATACAACACCCAAAGAAGATGGAGGATGTCCCTAAAACATCCTCCTTTTTTGTGTCCTTTTTTTTAGAGAACGAGGTTTTGTTATTTCGTTAATCAAATATTCTTCAAAGTCACTCGGTTTGTGTAATTTTGTACCTGGTAAACAAGCAAGTAATTCAAATCAAGATATGGAATACGATTTCAAATCGATAGAAAAGAAGTGGCAGAAAAGATGGGTTGAAAACAAGACCTATCTCGTTAAGGAGGATTCATCAAAGCCGAAGTTTTATGTTCTCAATATGTTCCCTTATCCGTCAGGCGCAGGTCTGCATGTGGGACATCCACTTGGATACATTGCATCCGATATATACGCCAGATATAAACGTCAATGCGGATTCAATGTACTGAATCCTATGGGATATGATGCATACGGACTTCCGGCAGAACAATATGCCATCCAGACAGGACAACATCCCGCAATCACCACCAATGAGAATATAAGCCGTTATCGTAATCAGTTGGATAAGATAGGTTTTTCATTTGACTGGAACAGAGAGATAAGAACTTGTGATCCTGAGTACTATCACTGGACACAGTGGGCCTTTGAACAGATGTTCACCAGCTACTATGACAACAACCTTTGCAAGGCACAGCCTATGTTCAAATTGGTTTCTCACTTTATGAAACACGGAACAGAAGGCATAAACGCGGCTCAAAGCGAAGAAATGTCATTCTCTGCCGAACAATGGAACTCATTCTCGGAAAAGGAAAAATCTGATATATTGATGAACTATCGTATCGCTTACCTTGGCGAGAACATGGTTAATTGGTGTCCTAAGTTGGGTACGGTACTTGCCAATGACGAAGTGGTAGACGGAGTCTCTCTTCGCGGAGGTTTTCCTGTCGAGCAGAAAAAGATGCGTCAATGGTGTCTTCGTGTGTCGGCTTATGCACAACGTCTGTTGGACGGACTTGATACAATAGACTGGAGTGAATCTATCAGCGAAACCCAGCGAAACTGGATTGGCCGCAGTGAAGGAACAGAGATGGTATTCCGCGTTAAGGAGAGTGATAAGAGTTTTACCATATTCACCACGCGTGCAGATACAATATTCGGTGTCACATTCATGGTTCTTGCTCCCGAGAGCGAGCTTGTCGGCCAGTTGACTACCGCTGAGTGCAAAAAAAGTGTAGATGCCTACCTGGAAAAAACCAAAAAACGTACTGAGCGCGAGCGTATTGCAGACCGTAAAGTGACAGGCGTTTTCAGCGGTTCATATGCCATCAATCCATTAACCGGTGAAGATGTTCCAATTTGGATAAGCGACTATGTTTTGGCCGGCTATGGAACAGGCGCTATCATGGCGGTTCCTGCCCACGACAGCCGCGACTATGCCTTTGCAGGCCATTTCGGCCTTGAGATACGCCCTCTGATTGAAGGCTGTGACGTATCGAAAGAGAGCTTCGATGCTAAAGAAGGAATCATGACAAACTCGCCACGTCCTGAACAGATGCGCAAGGGAGGACTCTCTCTTAACGGACTTACAGTCAAAGAGGCCATCGCTAAGACAAAAGAGTACGTCAAGGCCAATAACCTTGGAAAGATAAAGGTCAACTATCGTTTGCGCGACGCAATTTTCAGCCGTCAGCGTTATTGGGGTGAGCCATTCCCGGTATATTACAAGAATGGAATTCCAAATATGCTGCCTGAGAATTGTCTTCCTTTGGTATTACCCGAGATATCGGAATATAAACCTACAGAAACAGGTGAGCCTCCTCTGGGTCACGCAACTAAGTGGGCTTTCGACGAAAAATCACAACAAATAGTGGATAAAAGCCTTATCGATGAAAAGACTGTGTTTCCTATAGAACTGAACACCATGCCCGGTTTCGCAGGATCTTCTGCTTACTATCTCAGGTACATGGATCCGAGAAACCATGATTCTTTGGTTTCTAAAGAAGCGGTCAACTACTGGAAATCAGTAGATCTCTATCTGGGAGGCTCTGAGCATGCAACAGGACACTTGATATATTCCAGATTTTGGAATAAATATCTGCATGATATAGGTCACAGTGTAGTTGAAGAGCCGTTCAGCAAGCTAATAAATCAAGGTATGATTCAGGGACGCAGTAATTTCGTTTACAGAATCAAGGATACCAATACTTTTGTTTCGTTAGGTTTGAAGGATCAATATGACACCACCCCCATTCATGTTGATGTCAATATTGTAGATAATGATATCTTGAATACAGAGGCATTCAAAAACTGGAGGCCGGAATACAACGAAGCCCAGTTTATCTTGGAGAATGACAAATATATTTGCGGATGGGCAGTTGAGAAGATGAGCAAATCCATGTTTAATGTGGTCAACCCGGATACCATAATCGAGAAATACGGAGCAGATACTCTCAGACTTTACGAAATGTTCCTAGGGCCGCTTGAACAATCCAAACCTTGGGATACCAATGGTATAGACGGATGTCACCGTTTCATTAAGAAACTATGGAATCTGTTTATGGACAAGGATGGAAACATCGCTGTTTTGGACGGCGAACCTTCAAAAGAAGAGCTGAAATCTGTACACAAACTCATAAAGAAGGTGACTGAGGATATTGAGAATCTTTCCTACAATACCTCCATTAGTGCATTTATGATTTGTGTCAATGAACTTTCCAGCTTAAAATCGAAGAACAAACAAGTTTTGGAGACTCTTTTGAAACTGATTGCTCCTTTTACTCCTCATCTTGCAGAAGAGCTATGGAGCCTATTGGGACATACCGAAACCGTTCTTGACACCTTTTGGCCTAAATATAATGAAGAGTATTTGAAAGAAGATACCGCCACATACTCCATATCTTTCAACGGCAAAACACGTTTTACTATGGAGTTCTCTTCCGACGCTTCGAACCAGGAGATTCAGGATGCTGTTCTTTCAAATGAGAAGTCTCTTATATACATTGAGGGCAAGCCGATAAAGAAGGTTATCGTTATTCCTAAAAAGATTGTCAATGTCGTCATCTAAGACTCTTGCATTTGCAACAAACAACGAGCATAAGTTGTCAGAAATACAACCTATGCTCGTTAACAACTATAGAATCATAAGTCTGAAAGAGTTGGGATGTGAAGCTGACATCCCTGAGACTGCCGATACATTTGCAGGTAACGCACTCATCAAGGCTCGTTATCTGTATGAAAACTATCATATAGATTGTTTCGCCGACGATACGGGATTGGAGGTCGATGCACTAGGCGGTCAGCCGGGAGTTTATTCCGCTCGTTATGCGGGTAATCATGATTCTGAGGCCAATATGGACAAGCTTCTCGATGAGCTTAAAGAAAAAAAAGACCGTAGTGCACAATTTAGAACAGTTATTGCGTTAATAATAAACGGAGAAGAGCATCTCTTCGAAGGTATTGTACGCGGCCGTATTGCAACAGAGCGTCACGGGAAGGAAGGTTTCGGATATGATCCTATTTTCATTCCTGACGGCTATACGGAGTCTTTCGCAGAAATGGGACTTGCAAGCAAAAACCAGATTAGCCACCGCGGAAGAGCCGTTAGAAAGTTGATTGACTATTTGAATAATATATGAAATTATCTATGACAAAAGTATTCGTTACCGCACTCGCGGTAATGCTTCTTTTGCCATTTTCCTGGGCTTCTGCCGGACTTGCTGTCGGAGAATGGCAAACACATTCTTCATATCATAATGCGACCGTGAGTGTCAAAGCCTTCGGAAAAATATATGTACTCAGCGCAGGCTCATTATATAGCTATGATCCGGAAGACAATGCTGTCTATACTTACAACAAAATCCTTGGACTTAGCGACTACGACATATCACAAATAGCTTTTTGCGAAAAAGAGAATGTCCTGTTGTTGGCTTATTCGAACGGCAACATAGATATTCTGTATTCCGATGAAACTCTTTACAATTTCACTGATATAAAAAATTACAGTGCAGCTGACAAGAGAGTCTTCTCAATCAACATCATTGACAATTATGCATATATCTCGACTGCATTAGGATTGGTGAAATTCGATATTAAGCGCAAAGAGATAAACAACACATATAAATTTGATAATCCGGTTTATTCTTCGGTTATACTAGGTAATGAAATAATCTGTGCTACAAGTGGTGGGGTCTACAAAGGCAATCTGACAGACAACCTGCTTGATTTCTCAAAATGGGTGCTTTTTGAAAGTCACTCTTTCTCACATCTTTACATCCTAAATAATAGAATTGTGGGAAATGCCGTTGACAAAAACGTTTGGTTTATTGACAGCAATACAGCCAAACTAACGGAAATAAAAAAAGGTATTTCTTCTATCTCATTTACCAACAATAAATTAATTCTTGGAAAAGATTCGATATTATACGTTTATACCGACTCTACCCAATACTCCGAATATAACGTTTCAGACATTACGGTAAAAAATGTGATGTATGATGGCAAATCATATTGGACCTCATGCGGCAATAATGGATTGGGATGTTTTCAGATTGTCGATAACAAATCTGTTTGGAAGATATACGGTCTGTTACCCAATAGTCCGAGACGTAATTATTGTCATTATATGAATTTCCTTTCTCCGGAAAAACTTATTGTTGTAGGAGGATGCCAGAATTATAATGCAATTACTTATGAAGGTACTGTGATGGTTTACCAGGATGAAAAATGGAGTTATCTTGACGATGACATTTCTTCAAAAACAGGATTGAAATATATTGATCTTACTGTTGCCGTCGAAGATCCTAATGAAAAGAATCATTATTTTGTAGGTTCAGCAAGACAGGGACTATATGAGTTTAAAAACGGTATTTTCTACAAATTACATACTTTCGACAATAGCGGTCTTACCGCTATCCTACAAGTAGATAAATACAACTATGTGAGTGTAAACGCATTGCAATATGATAAAAGCGGTAATCTCTGGATAGCTAACAATGAGGTCGACACTATTATCAAAGTAATGGAACCTAACGGCAATTGGTTCGGACTTTATTATCCTGAAATAAAAGGTCTTCCTACATTCACACAAATAAAATTCGATAACGAAGGGCGTTTGTGGACTAATTCATCAAGATGGAAAGCAGGACTTTTCTGTGCTGATTTTAAAGGCACTCTAAAAAATGATAAGGATGATATCCATAAATTTATTGGTCCGGAAATAACAAATCAGGATGGAATTACAGAAACCATAAATTGGCTTTACTTTTTCGAATTTGATTTAGATGGAAAAATGTGGCTTGGTACTGATAAAGGTATATTTGTTTTAGATAATCCTAACTCTTTTCTGTCTGAAAATAAAGTAATTTTTAAAAGAGTAAAAATTCCAAGAAACGACGGAACCAATCAAGCTGATTATTTATTGAATAGCGTATATACTACAGCTATCTGTATAGATAAATCTAATAGAAAATGGATAGGAACTCAAAACAATGGAGTTTTTCTGGTAAGTGCGGACGGTATTGAGACAATTGAGCACTTTACAACTGAAAATAGTCCATTACCTTCAAATGAGATTCAAAGCATAACAATAGATCATTCATCAGGCTCTGTTTTCTTCGGTACAAGCCTCGGTCTTATAGAATATGGAGGTGATGCCAATATACCGCAAAATAATCTCTCTGAATCAAAAATATGGGCATATCCGAATCCTGTACTTCCAAATTATGATGGTTTGGTTTCTATAACCGGATTAACTGAAAACAGTAATGTGAAAATATTAAGTCCTTCCGGAAAATTAGTGAATCAAGGTATATCCAAAGGTGGTCTTTATACTTGGAACTGTTGTGACTTTTCAGGAAGAAGAGTTTCATCGGGAGTTTATCAAGTGATAATAACCGATAATGAAAACAAAGAGGGATTTACCACAAACGTCACAATCATCAAATAAATATTATTGTTCTTTATTTTAATAGAGAATATATGTTATTGTTATTATCCTGTTGATACTGTTTATAACTTATTTGTTTTTTAGAAGATAAAGTTATCAATATTATTGCACTGTTTTAAATAATAAATGAACAGTTTATTTGATTGGTTTTATTTATTTTAAATGCATTATTAACACTATGTTTATAATGTCATGGTAATAATAATGATATATAAATGGGATTATAGCTGTTGATTAGCTGTTAGTAAAAGACGATAAAAAAGTGTGATATAAACACCACTTTTTGAATTAAAAGGTTATATATATTTTAGGTTGAATCTTTCATAATAATAATCTGTTTATTTATCGTTTTTTTCTCAACACTTATATAAAGGTTTTCAATAGTTATGATTGATTAATGAACTACTTTTGCACAGAAAAATAGTAGGAAATATGAAGAAATTGGATATTATTGAATTAAATAGAATTAATGCCGAAGAATTCAAATCAAGTAATAAATTACCTATTGTTGTAATATTGGATGATGTAAGAAGCTTATACAATGTAGGTTCAGTTTTTCGTACATCCGATGCTTTTCGTATAGAAAAGATAATACTATGTGGAATTACCGCTACTCCTGATAAATGTTTGACTGAAATTCACAAGACAGCTTTGGGAGCAGAAGAAACTGTTGAATGGGTTTATGAAAAAGATTGTTCAAAGGCAGTACAAAAGCTTATTGAAAAAGGATATAAGACTGTTGCCGTAGAACAAGTACATAATAGCATCAAACTGGATTCATTCAAGGCAGATCTTTCCGAAAAATATGCATTGGTCTTTGGAAATGAGGTTAAAGGAGTCAAACAGCAAGTAGTGGATATGTGTGATATCTCCATAGAGATTCCTCAATATGGAACAAAACACTCACTGAATGTATCCGTTTCTGCAGGTGTAGTACTGTGGGAATTTGCAAAACAGATGGAATCAATATTGGAATGAAACTCATTAATGAGCTTCAAGCCAGTTTTTTCCCCATCCACAGTCAGCTACTAATGAAACAGACATAGGATAAGCGTTTTCCATCTCTTCCATAACTATTTTTTCCACTTTTTTTTCTTCGCCTTTAAAGACATTGAAGTTCAATTCGTCATGTACCTGAAGAATCATTTTGGATTTTAATTTTTCATCCATGAATCTCCTGTATATGCCAATCATCGCCTTTTTGATAATATCGGCGGCGCTTCCCTGAATAGGAGCGTTTATGGCATTTCTTTCGGCAAATCCGCGAACTGTGGCATTATGTGAATTAATATCAGGCAGATATCTTTTTCTATGTAAAATGGTTTCAATATATCCTTTTCCGCGAGCTTCAAGGATGGATTTTTCCATATAGCTTTTTATCCCGAAATAGGTTTGAAAATAGTTGTCGATAAGTTCTTTTGCCTCTGTACGACTGACTCCCATTCTCTGTGCAAGTCCAAAAACAGAAATACCGTATATGATACCGAAGTTAGCAGTCTTGGCTTTGCTTCTTTCAGCCTTGGTAACCTCTTCAATGGGTTTATGAAAGACTTTTGAAGCTGTTGCCGCATGGATGTCGTGCCCTTGACGGAAATCGTCTATCATATTTTTATCTCCGCTCAGATGGGCCATAATACGAAGCTCTATCTGAGAATAGTCAGCTGAAAAGAAAGTACAGTTATCGTCAGGGATAAAGGCCTTTCTTACCTCCTTGCCGTCTTCATCACGTATAGGTATATTCTGAAGATTGGGATTGCTGGAACTCAGTCTTCCAGTGGCGGTTATGGTTTGATTATATGATGTATGTATCTTCCCGGTTTTTGGATTGATAAGTTCGGGAAGAGCATCAATATAGGTTCCTACCAGCTTTTTCAAACCTCTGTATTTGAGAATCTCATCCACTATTGGATTTGAGTCTCTGAGGCTTTCAAGAACTTCCTCTGAAGTGATGTATTGACCTGTTTTAGTTTTCTTGGCCTTATCGGTGATTTTCAATTTATCGAATAATATCTCTCCGACCTGTTTGGGAGAGAGGATATTGAAATTACTATCGGCTAATTCATAGATCTTTTTCTCCAGTTCAACCATTCTTTCGGTGAAAAGTGAAGAGGTCTCTTTAAGACAATCAGTGTCAATTCTTACTCCTGCTTTTTCCATATAAGCCAGAACCCTTGTCAAAGGCATCTCAACATCGTAAAAGAGTTTGTAGGTATCGTCTTTCTTCAGCTCTTCTGAAAGCACATTTTTAAGCTGAAGAGTGATATCGGCATCTTCGCAGGCATACTCATATATTTGTGAAGGATCCAGGTCAGACATGTTTTTCTGTCCTTTGCCTTTCTCTCCGATAAGCTCTTCTATTTTTACAGTGTTGTATTGAAGGTAAATCTCAGCCAAGTAGTCCATGCCGTGATGAAGTTCCGGCTGAATCAGATAGTGTGCAACCATTGTGTCAAAAAGCGGACCTTTGACCTCAATGTCATAATTGCCGAGAACCAATATATCGTATTTTATATTTTGACCGATCTTAAGAGTAAGTTCATTTTCAAATAAAGGTTTGAAGATTTCCAGAACTTTTCTTTTCTCTTCATGAGTTTTTGGCATAGCCACATAAAAAGCTTCATGTTCCCTAGCGCAAAGACTAAATCCGACTATTTCTGCTGCAATAGGGTTAACGCCTGTGGTTTCGGTGTCAAAACACAAAAAATCACTGGCAGAGAATTTCTGTGCTAACCATCTCATTTTTGACTCATTATCAATGAGATGATACATGTGTTGCGTGGTTTTTATGTCTTTCAGATTTGAATTTTTAATTTCCTCCTCTACATCTGCCTGAGAAATTTCAAACAAATCGCCATGAAAACCATCATCTTTTGTTTTATTTTGAATATCGGCGTAAGAGACCGTTTCATCGTTGACTGGAAATTTGATTTGAGTATTATTATCAATTACTCTTTTTATGAGATTTCGAAATTCCAATTCTTCAAATATTTCCCGAAGCTTCGACTCGTTTGGCATCTCTCTTTTTAGAGAGTCCAGATTTAGTTCGATTGGGACATCGGTTCTAATGGTTGCAAGAAGTTTGCTGAATTTTATCTTTTCTACGTTTTCCTCAATCTTCGTCTTGAGCGCACCTTTTATCGAATCATAATTTGATAAGAGGTTTTCTATGCTGCCGAATTCATCAATTAGTTTTTGTGCCGTCTTCATTCCGACCCCGGGACATCCCGGAATATTATCGGAGCTGTCACCCATCAGTCCGAATAGATCTATCACCTGCTTCGGGTCGGATATGGAATATTTCTCTTTTACTGAGTCAACATTCATTATATCAAACTCTCTATCTCCATATTGGGGCTTGTATATAAATACGCGGTCGGTAACCAATTGACAATAGTCCTTGTCCGGTGTCATCATATATGTCTCTATATTGCCAACCTGTTTTGCTTTAAGGGCAAGAGTGCCAATTACATCATCTGCCTCGAATCCTGCAACTTCGAGAATAGGGATATTGTAAGCCGTGATAATATCTTTAATGATTGGAATAGATTCGCGTATTACCTCAGGGGTCTCTTCTCTTTGAGCTTTGTACTCTTTATACAGTTCATGCCTGAAGGTACCGCCTTTTGGGTCAAATGCTATTCCTATATGTGAGGGAGACTCTTTCGAGAGTATTTCTTCCAGTGTATTTACGAAGCCTAAAATTGCCGATGTATTAAGCCCCTTTGAATTTATTCTAGGTGCTTTTATAAACGCATAATATGCTCTGTATATTAGTGCATAAGCATCTAAGAGAAAAAGTTTTTCCATATCCGTTTGATTGTCTCCATAAAAGTACGAAATAATTCCTATATTATTCTTTTTTGCTAATTTTGCAGTGCGAAAGGTCTTTCCCTTAAGCGCAATATTAGTACCAATCTTTAATGGATCAGTTTACTGAAATAATCCGTCCTATTCAAGACGAGTTTTCTGAGTTCAAAACTCATTATTCTTCTCTTTTTGCCAGTGATGTTGCTGTGACAAATTCACTCCTTGAGTTTCTTCGTGGCCGTAGGGGGAAGATGATGCGTCCGATACTGATTCTTTTGACAGCCAAGTGTTTCGGCCCTATTCCTAGTGGAGTTTATCATGTAGCATCTGCGTTGGAATTGTTACATCAGGGAAGCTTGATTCATGATGATGTGGTAGATGATAGTGATGAAAGAAGAGGTCGTCCGTCAGCAAATGCCGCTTTTAACAACAAAGTGGCCGTTTTGTTGGGAGACTATGTTGTTGCTATGGCTCTTGAACAGATTTCCAAGGCTAATCATATAAAACTGATTACTCTTATGTCCGATTTGACTAAAACTCTTTCGGAAGGAGAGATTCTTCAGCTGGATTCACGTAATGACAATATCCTTTCCGAGGAGAAATATTTCAATATTATCTCGAGAAAAACCGCTTACCTCTTTTCTACTTGCACAAAAATGTCATCACTTTTATGTGATGCTTCTGAGGAAGATATCGAAGCAATGGCAAGTTTTGGAAAAATTGCGGGATTGTGTTTTCAAATCAAAGATGATATTTTTGATTATCATCATTCTACAGAAATAGGAAAACCTTTCGGAAATGATCTAAGAGAGGGTAAATTTACTTTACCTGCTATATACGCCCTATCACACAGCGACAGAGACTGGTCGGAAGCTATAGATTTGGTTAAGAGTTGTACCGCTTCAGATGAATTAATCTCGGAAATCTCCGATTTCACCATTAAGAACGGTGGGATTCAATATGCCGAAAATAAAATGGAAGAATTGAAAAGCTTCGCTTTTTCAATTCTTCCATCCCATATTCCTGATGACATTAGAAATTCCTTTACATGCTATCTTGACCTCATTATAAATCGTCAAAAATAGTAGCAACCGCCATTTCTCGTCTTATTAAAACTGTTTGATATTCTTACCGGTTATTTCACTTATCAAATTGTTAGCAAGTCTGCTTGCACCTATTCTGAAACGCTCTTTTGTAAGCCAATCCTTTCCGAGAACGTTTTTTACTATCGAATAATAAAGGACCGCATCGTCTGTTGTAACTATTCCTCCTGCAGCCTTTATTCCTACAATACGTCCGGTTTCTTCTGCGTATTCCCTTACCGCCTTACACATAACATAGAACGAAACAGGATCTGCGCCTTGATATTCCTTTCCGGTAGATGTTTTAATGAAGTCCGCTCCGCAGTACATTGCCAAAATAGCGGCTTTCTTAACGTTTGAGAGGTTTTGTAGGGCTCCCGTTTCAAGTATTATCTTCAGGGTCTTATCGTCGCAAATGGATTTGATTTCTTCCAATTCATCGCTGATTCCCTCATAGTCGCCATCTAAAAATTTGCCAATGGGAAGCACAATGTCAATCTCTTCTGCCCCTTCATTTATTGCGAGGGAAACCTCAGCAATTTTTATCTCAATAAATGTTTGTGAAGAAGGAAAACCGCCGGCAACACAGCAAGTTTTGACACCGTCCACTTCTACTGATTTACTGATTATATCGGCAAAATTCGGATACACGCAAATTGATGCTACAGAAGGTAAATCGGGGAATTTTTCATCGCAATCATTTACCTTCTCGGCAAGAGCGAGTATGCTGTCTTCGCTATCAGTTGATTTTAGCGAAGTTAAGTCTATACAGCTTAATATTGCCTTTAGTGAACTTGTGTTCTTTTCTTTTACAACATCCTTTTTTATCAATTCTACCGCCTTTTTTGCGCTATTCTCATCGATCTTGATGTTGTACTTTGAAAAGGCTTCACTATAACGGTCTGTTGTAGGCTCATTTGAATTATCCAAATCGAAGCCGTAATCTTCAATATCCTCCATATTATTCTTTATTCTTTGTATCAATTATTATCGTCACCGGGCCGTCATTTATAAGAGATACTTTCATATCTGCTCCAAATATACCGGTTTGTACCTTATGTCTTATTTCTTTTCCTATTTCAACGCAGAATTTTTCATACATTGGTTGGGAATAATCTCCTTTCGAAGCTCTTATGTATGAAGGCCTGTTCCCTTTCTTGGTTTGGGCCATCAAAGTGAATTGGCTTATAATTAACAATTCCCCATCTACTTCTATTAAGGATTTGTTCATTACGCCGTTTTCATCGTTGAAAATTCTCATGTTTACAATTTTCTTGCTAAGCCAATCAATGTCTTCTTCGTTGTCAGCATCTTCAATTCCGACCAAAACCATCAAACCGTTTCCAATCTTGCCGCATACGTTCCCATCGACTTTTACGGATGCTTCAGTCGCCCTTTGTATAACCGCTCTCATTATTTCTTCTTGTTTAAAAACCAGTCAATAATAATCTTTGCCTTACTCTTTCCAATGATCTTTGAAAGCTCCTCTTCTGAAGCCTCGCTTATTCGTTTTACACTCTTTAACTCCTTAAGTAATAAAGTAGAAGTAGTCTCTCCAATACCCTTTATACCAGTTAGTTCCGATTCTATTTGATTCTTGCTTCTCTTCTTTGTATGGAAGGAAATGGCAACCCTATGAACCTCTTCCTGCATTTGCTGAAGAAGACGAAACAATTCACTGTCAGGTTTAATTCCTATCTCCATCTGAGGAAAACCGAATAATAGTCCCGATGTTTTATGGTGATTGTTTTTTACCAGTCCTGCAATATTTAGATTAACGTCCAGACTATCAGACACTTCCTTTGCAATTGACATCTGTCCTTTGCCCCCGTCTACAATGATTAGGTCCGGCATTTTATCTCCCTCTTCCAGCAATCTAGAGTACCTACGAAACAGAACCTCGTACATTGAGCCGTAGTCGTCTCCTCCTTTAACGGACTTGATATTGTAAAGTCTGTAATCTTTCTTCGATGGTTTGCCGTTTTCATATACAACGCACGCAGCAACAGCATCGCTACCGGAAATGTGAGAGTTGTCGAAACATTCAATTCTTAGTGGAGTTCGCTCGAGTTTAAGCAGTCTCTGTAACTCCTTCATAAGTCTAAGATGTTTCTGTTCAGGATTAAGCTTATCCATACGTTTTACCCGATCAAATCGGTATTGTTTAACGTTTAAAAGAGATAAATCCAATAGTTTTTTCTTATCTCCCCTTGTCGGTACTGTCCAGGTAATTCCTTTTGATTCAGTCTCTGGAGTAAATGGTAAAATTATTTCTGTGGCTTTACTTCCATATCTCGAGCGCATCTCTGCAATTCCCATTAAAAGCATATCCTCAATGGTTTCATCGAGCTTTTTCTTATACTCAAATGTAAATGCTTGATTGATGCATCCAGCAGAAACGTGCAAATAGTTGACAAATATGATATTTTCATCTTCTTCAGCCGAAAATACATCTACATTATCCAATATGCTATTTACTACTTGGCTCTTTTCACCGAAGTATTTTATGGTTTCATACCTGTTTTTAATTTCTTGAGCCTCTTCAAATTTCAGATCACCCCCCATTTTTTTCATTTCAACGAGCAAATCTTTTGTAAGTTCCCCGGCTTTTCCATCTAGTATCTTCCTGATTTCATCGATCTGCCGGTTATAATTCTCCTTATTCTGACATCCTATACATGGAGCCTTGCAATTCTTTATATGATATTCCAGGCACTCCTTATATTGGCCTTTTTTTATTCCTTCTTCAGTAATAGGATATTTACATGTTCTCAGTGAATATGCCCGTTTGATAAGGTCCATCAACATATAAAAGGAGCCAGCATGGCTGTATGGGCCATAGTATTTTGAGCCGTTTTTGAGAATCTTCCTTGTTTTGTATACACGTGGAAAGTCTTCTTTGGTAATGCAGATAGACGGATATGTCTTATCATCTTTAAGAAGGATGTTATAGCGCGGCTTGTATCGCTTGATAAGATTGTTCTCAAGTAACAGCGCATCCCACTCCGTTCCAACTACTATATACTTAAGATCGGAAATATGGCTTACAAGAACCTTGGTTTTATAGCTCTGTTGTTCTTTTTGAAAGTATGACGAGACCCTTTTTTTGAGATTTTTCGCTTTACCCACATAGATAACCTTACCCGTTTCATCCAGATACTGGTAGCATCCCGGCTTTTCAGGCAGATTGTTTACTATCTGTTTTAGCCGCTTCTCATATGCCTCTTCCCCTTTCATTGAGTATGGTCCCTCGAATCTTGATTATTTGACGTGGTCGAATTCGTCTATTGAAATCAGGCTCTCTACCGAACAATCTGAGGGAAACTTGGATTTTGCCTCCAAATTTGTCAATTCGATGATAAAGTTCACCATGACTTTCTTTGGATTGAACATCTTGACCAGTTCGTATGCAGCAAGCATTGTTCCTCCTGTAGCTAAAAGATCGTCATGAATTAGCACAACGTCGTTTTCGTCGATAGCGTCTTTGTGCATTTCTACCCTGTCGCGACCATATTCTTTCTTATATTCTATGCTCACTTTGTCGTATGGAAGTTTTCCAGGTTTTCTGATAGGAATAAAACCTGCTCCAAGTCTGTATGCCAAGGCTGCTGCAACAACAAATCCTCTTGATTCTATGCCGCAGATTTTAGTAATGCCTCTTCCTTTGTACATTTCGTACATAGAATCTACTATCTCCTTGTAATCATCTGGATTCATGAACCATGATGTTACATCCTTGAACTGGACTCCTTCCATTGGATAATCAGGAATGTTTCTTAAATGTCCAATTAATGTTTCTTTGCTCATTTGGTTTTGATATTAATTGTTCCACGTGGAACAAAAGTCGGCTTAAGAATTAATTATCTGTTAAGTAGCACCAACAACACATTGATGTCGCTTGGTGATATTCCTGGAATCCTGCTTGCTTCTGCCAGGGTTTCGGGCTCTATTCTGTTCAACTTTTGTCTTGCTTCGGTAGAGAGAGATTGAAGGTTTAAATAATCAAATTTACCTTTGATGCGAATATTTTCCAATCTCTTCGTCTTGTCTGCTATCATCCTTTCGCGGCTAATGTAGCCACTGTATTTCATGCGAATCTCAGCTGCCTCGATGATTTCATCTTTTCTTTCTTCTATCTTATCCAACTCGTTTCTGAAAGCGGCTATGTGATTGGCTATGTTTTTAAGGGTAATCTGAGGCCTGTTTATGAGGTCTATAAGTTTGCATCCTTCGCGCAAAGGCGTTGTGCCAAGTTCTTCAAGAGCAGAGTTTATAAGTGCTGGCTTTACGGAAAAGCCTGATGCAAATTCTATAAGATGCTCTATGGTTTTTCTTTTTGAGGTCATATTGCCATAACGTTCCGCGGTAGCTAATCCAGTTTGATATGACCTTTCGGTCAAGCGAACATCTGCATCGTCTTGTCTTAGTAGGATTCTGTATTCGGCGCGTGATGTAAACATTCGGTACGGCTCGTCGACACCTTTATTAACAAGGTCGTCTACCAAAACGCCTATATAGGCTTCGTCGCGTCCCAAGATAAAAGGATCTCCGCCATGACAGTTGATATGTGCATTGATACCTGCCAATACACCCTGACCTCCGGCCTCTTCATATCCGGTAGTTCCGTTTACCTGTCCGGCCATAAAAAGATTTTTTATGACTTTTGACTCTAAAGAGCGTTTCAGTTGAGTAGGATCAAAATAATCGTATTCTATAGCATATCCGGGTCTGTAAATATCCAGATCTCTAAAAGCGGGAATCGCCTGAAGTGCTCTTATCTGAATATCCATTGGCATGGATGATGAGAATCCGTTCAGGTACATTTCATTTGTTTCTTCTCCTTCCGGTTCCAAGAAAAGCTGGTGCTGCTCCTTATCGGGAAAAGTAAACAACTTTGTCTCGATGCTGGGGCAGTACCTTGGTCCAATGCTTTTGATCTGCCCGTTGAAGAGAGGAGAGTCTTTAAGACCGGATTTTAGAATCTCATGTACCTTCGCATTGGTGAAACAGGTCCAGCAACACATCTGTTTCAGTTTTCTAGTAGAACCCATAAACGAGAATCTGTGAAAGTCGTTTTCTCCTTCCTGAATCTCCATTTCTTTAAAATGTACGCTGCGCTTGTCTATTCTTACCGGAGTTCCGGTTTTCATTCTGCCGGATCTTATGCCGTGCCTGGTGATAGATTCTGTTAGTAGGTAAGAGGCCGGTTCCGAGATTCGTCCGCCGGGCATCTTGACATGGCCAATATGCATCAGTCCATTGAGGAAGGTTCCGGCTGTGAGTATTACGCATTTACAGTGGAATTCTGCACCTTGAAGAGTCCTAGCTCCTTGAATTTCACCATTTTTCACTAGAAGCTCTGTCACCGTATCCTGCCAGATATTCAAATTGGGCTGATTTTCTAAAATCATTCTCCATGACCAGATGAATTTGGCTCTGTCGCATTGAGCGCGCGGACTCCACATGGCCGGACCTTTTGAGCGATTCAGTATGCGAAACTGTATTGCCGTACTGTCAGTAACCAATCCCATGTGTCCGCCTAAAGCGTCTATCTCTCTTACTATCTGCCCTTTAGCTATTCCTCCAACTGCGGGGTTACAGCTCATCTGACCTATCTTGTTCATATCTATTGTTATGAGACAGGTCTTCGAACCCATTTGAGCCGCGGCAGCTGCCGCTTCACAGCCGGCATGTCCGGCACCTATTACTATGACATCAAAATTGAAATTCATTCGGCTATATTTCTCTCTGAGGGTTACAAAATTAGATAAAATTTTCAAGCAAGTTGTCAGACTGTTTGCGGAAAGGGGAAAAAGGTTTACTTTTGCAGTTCATTATTTATGTAAGCGAGTTGCAAAGAAGCAATAATGTCAAACAAAATATCAACAATTCAAATTTTATGTGGTTAATTGATTCATCTGTAGGAAGAAAGGTGGTTATGAGCGTAACAGGTACTGCGCTAATCCTTTTCTTGACTTTTCACGGTGCAATGAACTGCGTTGCCCTCATCTCCGGTGAGGCTTACAATGCCGTTTGTGAGTTCCTTGGAGCTAACTGGTATGCCTTAGTAGGTACTGTCGGTTTAGCGGCTTTGGTTCTCATACACTTTCTTTTTGCCTTTATCTTAGAAATAAGGAACATTAAGGCCGTTGGAGGTTTAAAACGCTATTCTCGCCAGAGCAGACCTCAGAATGTTGAGTGGGCCTCACAAAACATGCTTGTTCTGGGTATCATTGTAATTTTGGGTTTGGTGCTTCACCTGACTCATTTCTGGGCTAACATGCAGTTCCAGGAACTCATTGGCAGTGAAGCCGTAATTGACGGTAATGTAGTATCGCCTACTGATGGAGCTACGTTGATTGCCTATACTTTCGGCAAAACCCCGATTGCCATTCTTTATATAATATGGCTCGGAGCTATATGGTTTCATTTGTCACACGGTTTCTGGAGTGCAATGCAAACTCTCGGCTGGAATAATCAGATATGGATCAACCGTTGGAAGACAATCGGTATCATATGTGTTACTCTGATAATTTTGATGTTTGTAGCTGTAGTGGTTGCTTTCTGGGCAAAAGCCAATATCCCGGCTTGATATTGAATCATAATGCTTAAATTTAAAATATTACGATAATGGCAAAAGATATAAATTCTAAGATTCCTGAAGGCCCGTTAGCTGAAAAATGGACTAACTACAAGGCTCATCAGAAACTTGTGAATCCCTCTAACAAGAGAAAACTGGACATAATAATCGTTGGTAGCGGTTTGGCAGGTGCTTCTGCAGCAGCTACTCTTGGCGATTTAGGTTTCAAGGTAAAGTGTTTCTGCATTCAGGATTCACCGCGTAGAGCTCACTCCATTGCTGCTCAGGGCGGCATCAATGCGGCTAAGAACTATCAGAATGACGGAGATTCAGTATATCGTCTGTTTTATGATACAATTAAGGGCGGCGACTACCGTGCGCGTGAGGCTAACGTATATCGTTTGGCCGAAGTATCCAACAGCATTATAGATCAATGTGTTGCTCAGGGTGTTCCTTTCGCACGCGAATATGGTGGTACTTTGTCAAACCGCTCATTCGGCGGTGCTCAGGTATCACGAACATTCTATGCTCGCGGTCAAACGGGTCAGCAGCTTCTTCTCGGAGCTTATTCAGCATTGAGCTATCAGGTAAATCAAGGAAATGTTGAGCTTTTCACTCGTTGTGAGATGCTTGATTTGGTTATGGTAAAGGATGAGAACGGAAACCAGCGTGCTCGCGGTATTATCTATCGTGATTTGGTAACAGGCGAAATCAAGCGTTGTTCCGCTCATGCCGTAGTAATAGGTACCGGTGGTTATGGAAATGCTTATTTCCTCTCTACCAATGCAATGGGTAGCAATGGTTCTGCTGCAATTCAGTGTTATCGTAAGGGTGCTTGGTTTGCAAACCCGGCTTTTGCTCAGATTCATCCTACATGTATCCCTGTACACGGAGACAAGCAGTCAAAGCTGACACTTATGTCCGAGTCATTGCGTAATGACGGCCGTATATGGGTTCCTAAGAAAATAGAGGATGCCAAGAAACTGCAAAAGGGAGAGCTCAATCCTAATGATATTCCTGATGAGGACCGCGACTTCTATTTGGAGCGTCGTTATCCTGCATTCGGAAACTTAGTGCCGCGTGACGTTGCTTCTCGTGCCGCAAAGGAGCGTTGTGATGCCGGTTTTGGTGTTAATAATACCGGTCTCGCAGTATTCTTGGATTTTAAATATGCTATCCAGCGTCTTGGAAAACAGGCTGTAGCAGATAAATACGGCAACCTATTCGATATGTACGAAGAGATTACCGATGTAGATCCTTATGAGAATCCGATGATGATCTTCCCTGCTATCCACTATACAATGGGCGGAGTTTGGGTAGATTACGAACTGCAGACCTCAATACAAGGTTTGTTTGCTATCGGAGAGTGTAACTTCTCCGATCACGGAGCAAATCGTCTTGGTGCTTCAGCTTTGATGCAAGGTCTTGCTGACGGTTACTTCGTGTTGCCTTATACCATTCAGAACTATCTTGCAGACCAAATTCAGGTTCCTCGCTTCAGTACCGACTTACCTGAGTTTGTTGATGCAGAGAAGAATGTTAAGGATAAGATTGCTCGCATAATGAAGATTAATGGAAAGCGTTCCGTTGATTCTATTCACAAGGAATTGGGGCACATTATGTGGGAATATGTAGGAATGGGTCGTACAGAGGAGTCTCTTAAGAATGCTATTGACAAACTTTATGCTTTGGAGAAAACCTTCTGGTCGGATCTGCGTATTCCGGGCGATGCTCAGACTCTGAATGTTGAACTTGAGAAGGCACTCCGTCTGTTAGATTTCATTGAGGTAGGTAAACTGATGGCATATGACGGTCTTAACCGTGAGGAGTCATGCGGTGGCCACTTCCGTGAGGAACATCAGACTCCTGAAGGCGAGGCTTTGCGTCATGATGACAAATTCTCATATGTTTCGTGTTGGGAATATCAGGGCGAAGGCAAGGCTCCGGAGTTGTTGAAGGAACCATTGAACTATGAGTATATTAAGGTACAGACCCGAAATTACAAGAACTAATAAACGGCAAAAAAATGGATAACAATATAAGTTTTACATTAAAGATTTGGCGTCAGAGAGGACCAAAAGAAAAAGGTTGTTTCAAGACATATCCAATGAAGGATATCCCGACTGATACTTCGTTCCTTGAGATGCTGGATATTCTGAATGAAGATCTCATCAATAAAGGAGAAGAGCCGATAGTATTCGATCACGATTGTCGTGAAGGTATCTGCGGCATGTGTTCACTATACATCAACGGTCATGCACACGGCCCTGCAACCGGTGCTACAACTTGTCAGCTTTACATGCGTCGTTTCAAAGACGGAGATACAATCACTGTTGAGCCTTGGCGTTCTGCCGGTTTCCCAATCATCAGGGATCTGATGGTTGACCGTCGCGCTTATGACAAAATCATGCAGGCTGGCGGTTATACCTCCATTAATACCGGTGGTGTTCCGGATGGTAATGCAATTCCTATATCTAAGGAGAAAGCTGATTTGGCTATGGATGCAGCTTCATGTATCGGTTGCGGTGCATGCGTTGCTGCTTGTAAGAACGGTTCGGCTATGCTATTCGTCTCTGCCAAGGTAAGCCAGTTGGCTCTCCTTCCTCAGGGACAGGTAGAAGCTGCACGTCGTGTAAAGGCCATGCTTTCAAAGATGGATGAATTGGGTTTTGGAAACTGTACCAATACTCGTGCTTGTGAAGCAGAGTGTCCAAAGTGCGTTTCAATAAGTAATATTGCCCGATTAAATCGCGAATTTATCGTAGCTAAACTCAAAGACTAATCATTTTCTAAGTCTTAATAGTAAAAGGACCTCATATCACTTATGGGGTCCTTTCTT
>CAZYFO010000029.1:0-20420 GCA_964646955.1 uncultured Bacteroidaceae bacterium
TTCTGTATCTTAAAAAGCAACTTATCTCCCTCTTCACCATATTTGCCCATAAGAGTAGAAAGATTCTCCATGGCAGGAGTCTCTATCTGTTTAAATCCGAATAGGGCAAAAATATCACGGATTGTATTGAAAATATAATTACGTCTCGCCATCTCAAGCGGCGAAAAATCACGCGTTCCTTTTGGAATCGAAGGTTTCATAAACAACATTAGTTTCTATTGCCCATGGCAATCAATACATAGTAAATAAGGGTACCCAGTGAGCTTAATGCGGCCACCACGTAGGTATATGCGGCTGAACGCAAAGCATCACGTGCGGGCACTGCAGAACGGCTGTCTGTGATACCGGACTTGCCAAGCCATGCAATAGCTCTTCTGCTGGCATCTACCTCAACAGGTAGAGTGACAAAGCTGAAAAGGGTAGTCACTGCAAAGAGTATTATACCAAGCCACAATATTCCAGGAAAAGATTGAACCATAAAGATGCCAGCCAATAGAATCCATGAGACCCATTTTGAAGCAAATTGAACCGGCGGGACCATAGCGGAACGCATCTTCAACGGACCGTAAGCCACTGCATGCTGAACAGCATGACCGCACTCATGTGACGCAACGGCTGCCGCAGTGATGTTACGTCCGGAATAGACGTCTTTACTGAGATTGACAGTCTTTTTTGTGGGATCATAGTGGTCAGTCAACTGACCCTCAATCTGAGTCACACGAACATCAAAGATTCCATGGTCATGCAACATCTGCATTGCGACATCACATCCCGTCAATCCACCCGATGTAGGTATCTTGGAATATTTCTGAAACTTACTCTTCAAATTTGCCTGAGCCGAATAGCTGGCTATGGCAATTACAATAAACAAAGCCCAATAAAAATACATAATAACTCAATTTATATTTTCTCTGATTATTTCTCTCTAACAATAGTCTGATTACGATCAGGACCCACTGAAACAATAGAAACCGGAGTCTCTAAGAACTCTTCCAAGAAGGCAATATACTGGTTGAACTCCTCAGGGAATTCATCCTCACTGCTCAACTTTGTCAAATCGGTCATCCATCCCGGCAGTTCCTCATAAATCGGCTCTACACCTTCACAGTCAAATGGAAACTCATCGGTAACAGTGCCGTCAGGCAGCTTATAGGCAACACAAGCCTTAATCGTTTTAAATGTATCCAATACGTCACTCTTCATCAGAATGAGGTCAGTAGCGCCATTTAGATTAATAGCATAGCGAAGAGCCACCAGATCGACCCAGCCGCAACGGCGACGACGTCCGGTAACTGCACCAAATTCATAACCGCGGTCAGAAAGGGTCTCACCGTCTGCATCAAACAGTTCAGTTGGGAATGGACCGCTACCTACACGTGTACAATAAGCCTTCATGATACCGAAAACCTTGCCTATCTTATTAGGAGCCACACCCAGTCCGGTACATGCACCTGCACATACGGTATTGGAAGATGTCACAAAAGGATAGGAACCGAAATCAATATCCAACATGGTGCCCTGAGCTCCTTCACAGAGAATACTCTTGCCTTCTCTGAGCAGGTTATTGATATAATGTTCGCTATCTACAAATCGAAACTCTTTCAGGTATTCTATACCCTCTCTCCAAGCCTTCTCCAACGGGGCCAAATCATATTCGAATCCGAAGCTCTTCAAAGTGCGTTCATGAAACGATTTTGCTTCAGCATATCTATCCTCGAAATCAGGTCTAAGAAGATCACCTATGCGAACACCGGTACGAGCGACCTTGTCAGTATATGTAGGTCCAATTCCACGGCCTGTAGTGCCTACTTTACTATTACCCTTAGAAGCCTCAAGAGCGCTGTCCAAAAGACGGTGAGTAGGCAAAATCAGATGAGCTTTCTTTGAAATAAGCAATCTGTTTTTCAGGTCAATGCCTGCCTTCTCCAAAGACTCAGCCTCAGCCTTAAACAAAGCTGCGTCAATAACCATTCCATTACCGATAATATTCTGCTTATCACCCTGAAACACACCTGAAGGAATGGATTTCAGTACAAACTTCTTGTCATCAAAGATCAAAGTATGACCGGCATTCGGACCTCCCTGAAAACGAGCAACCACGTCATAGTGAGGGGTCAAAACATCAACAACCTTACCCTTTCCTTCATCGCCCCATTGCAGGCCCAAAAGAACATCAATCTTTCTTTCTTCCATTTTTTTGTATATCTATTTTGTTCAAAATTTTTTTCTGTTTTCGTTTCAGTGCGGTAGAACACTTTGTGCATAACCCATACACATACAGCGAATAGCTTGAAACCGTAAACCTTTTCACGCGCATCGTCTCCATCTGTCTTTGGACATTATGGTTGTCGCACTCCATTACCTTACCACAACCGGTACATAGCAAATGGCAATGAGAAACCTCTTTAAAAGATTTTTCATACTGAGCCCCCTCAGTAAACCTATGCTTATGTACCAATTTCGCATCTACAAGCAGTTCCAGATTATTATAGACCGTAGCCCTGCAAACACGAAAATTAAATTCACCCGCCATCTTTTCAACCAACATCTCAGGAGTAAAATGCCCCTCAATAGAATATATTGCATTCAATATGGCAAAACGTTCCGGGGTTTTCCTAAGTCCATGCAAACGTAGATACTCTGCCAATACCTGTTTTGGCTGATCCTTCGAATCACTCTTTTCCATAGAAATCCCTATAACAATTCATTGCCACTTTTGCTCCTTGAGCCGGAAAAACGGCACTGCCTGCCATAGCGACAGTAGCCTGATCAAGAAATTCCGAAAGGTATCTCTCGTTTATCTCCCTACCCTGCTTCAAAAGGTGTGCCATTGTCAGAAACCCGCAATACTGGAACATATCCCTGCCATCAGCCATCCATTTGAAAGCCGAAGTGGATGCATCCTTCATCTTACTGTAGAGATACATCGAACATATTTCAGCTAAATCGGGGAATTCCGTTTGTTCTACCCATAAGTCTGCCATATCAGGCAAAAATTCTTCCACCGGCTGAACAAGAGCAGCCAAGATCTTACACTCTCTTACATCCTGTTTCCAGAGTGAAGATGCAAAATCACTGTTTTTTTGATATCCGGCTGCAATATCTTTAATACGAGGCAATTCCACACCGTAATTCAATTTATAATTAATCCCGGCATCCTGCATACTTTTGAATGCCGGCCCGTTCATAACAAGCCGTAGCTTATTTCTTACCTCAAGAATCTGCTCCTCGACAGCCATTTTATTTCATATCAATAATGAAGAACCCTTCCTGCATTTATATCAATCACATCAGGACACTTCCATAAATCTCCATTCAAGATCATCTATTAATTAACCTCACCAACTAGCCTAGCCAACACTATCCGTAAATCTCAAAATTTGTCAGAAAAAATCATCTATTTCTGCTGATGTCTGCCCCTATACTGGTGGGGTGCTTCGCCGTTAATCTTGTAGAAAGCCGTGTAGAAGGATTGTCTGTTGGCAAAACCTGCCATTAAACCTATTTCCTCCATGGTTTTGTCAAGATAACGTTTATCCAAAATCATATGCTGAGCATCCCTTATACGACACTCATTAACCAAACACGAATAGTTCATGCCAAATCTGGAATTAATAACTGCTGAGAGATAACGAGGATTGGTATTTAACTCCTTTGCTAACTGTTTTGCCGAATAATTGGAATCTCTATATTTCTTCTGAGCAACAATGATAGTCAGTATCTTGTCATACAACTCATCTGCTAAAGCAGCTCGAATTAGGTTCCTGTAATCTGCATTTTTCTCAACCTTCTCTTTAAGTTTGTAAGGTTTGCTGTTCTCTTCCATTGATATCATTTTGAAATTCAACTACAAATAAAGTCATTTTGGCCCGTATTACCACATCAAAACGTCAGAAAAATTTCTTAAAACAACATAAATGTCAATTCCTCAAAAAACGCCGCACCGATATCCTCCTTTTTTTGTACTTTTGCTGAAATAACCTCTTGAAAAGTGATTGATCAGCTCACCATAGAACGCATCTTGGATGCCGCAAATATCGTTGATGTAATATCCGAATTTGTTACCCTGCGCAAACGCGGGGTAAACTACGTTGGATTATGTCCTTTTCACAATGAAAAGACACCGTCGTTCTATGTCTCACCTTCAAAAGGTATATGTAAATGTTTCAGTTGTGGAAAAGGAGGAAATGCCATCCATTTCCTAATGGAACACGAACAACTTTCCTTCACTCAAGCTGCCGAGTGGCTCGCAGACAAGTATGGTATCCCTATACAAAAACATGAGCAAACTGACGAAGAAAAAGCCTTACAAAATGAACGTGAATCGCTATTCATTGTCAATAATTATGCAGGCAAATATTTCGCCGACACACTTCATAACTCAGAGATGGGACGTGCCATAGGCATGGCATATCTGCGTAAACGAGGATTCCACGATGACATAATCAAAAAGTTTCAGTTGGGATATTGTACCGAGGAGAGTGTTGCCTTTTCTACAAAGGCGTTAAAGGATGGCTATCGTAAAGAATATATTTTACAGACAGGATTGAGTTATGAAAAAGAAGACGGTACTCTTCGCGACCGTTTTCGGGGTCGTGTTATCTTCCCCATTCACTCCCTGTCGGGCAAAATCATTGCCTTCGGCGGACGTATAATGCAGTCGGATGCCAAGGCAGCAAAATATATCAATTCACCGGAATCCATCATCTACACCAAGAACAAAGAGCTTTACGGACTTTACTTCGCAAAACAATCCATTGTACGTAAAAACCGTTGTTTTCTGGTAGAGGGATATGCCGATGTAATATCCATGGTTCAGTCCGGAGTTGAGAATGTTGTTGCCTCATGCGGAACATCTCTGACTCCAGGGCAGATACGTTTGATACATCGTTTTACAAACAACATCACTGTTCTTTACGATGGAGACAAAGCCGGCATAAAAGCCTCAATCAGAGGTATTGATATGCTATTGGCTGAAGGCATGAATGTTAAAGTATTGTTGCTACCGGATGGAGAAGACCCGGACAGCTTTGCTCAGGGACATAATGCCACCGCCTTTCAGGAATATATTGAAAAGCATCAGGTAGACTTCATACGTTTCAAGTTGCAGTTGCTATCCGATGAAGCCGGTGACGACCCTATGGCACGTGCCGGACTGATTAAGGAGATAACCAGAAGCATTGCCGTCATACAGGACCCCATAGTACGCTCTGTCTATATCAAGGACTGTAGCCAACAGATGCAAATAGATGAGGCTCTTCTCATTAATGATGTTAACAAGCAACAGAGAGAACAGTATCAGGAGCAACACAAGCCCTCCTACTCCCCTTCTCCTGAGACAGCCGTTTCGCAGCAGCCTCAAGACGACTCGTCAAAGAGCGCTGAAGAGGCTCCTATCGAAACTCCGCAACTGTCTGCTGAAGATATACTAAGAGAGCAGATTCGTGCCCTAAAAAGGGAAGGCCGCGGGTTGATAATGGAAAAGGAACGTCTGCTGGCACAACTATTGGTCAGATCCGGTGAGAAGACGATTAAATATTCAGATGACGAGAAAGAGATAATGTCTATTGGAGAATATATAATCGGTTCTTTAGATTACGACGAGATTGAATTCTGCCATCCCATATACAAAAAGATGATAGAACTCTACCGAGAGCACTTCTCGGACCCAGATTTCATCAGCGAACGTTACTTCTTATCCAATCCCGACAATTTCATAAGTCTTACTGCAGCCAGTCTTCTGGAAGACAGATATCAGATCAGTGAGATCTTCAAGGAAAACAAAATAATAAAAGAAGAAGACAGGCTTGCCGAATTGACAAGACACCTCCTGTCTGATTTCAAATTGGCAATAATTCATTTTGAAATCAAACGTATTGAAAAAGAGTTACAGCAGCCGGAAATCTATTCAGATTCCAATAAACTCAAGCAGTTACAATCAAAATACAAGGATCTTCTATCAACAAGAAACTTTATCGCAAAAAAGTTAGGAGATAGAGTAATAAATATTTAGAAGCTGTTTCTCAAAACAGCTTCTAAATCTATTTGCGAGCGATAAGATTCATAAACTCCTCACGAGTTTTAGCAACGTTAAATGCTCCTGTAAAATCTGATGTCATAGTAATGGAATTAGGCTTCTCAACGCCACGCATCTGCATACACATGTGGCTGGCCTCAATGACAACCATTACGCCAAGAGGCTGAAGTGTCTCCTGAATACACTCCTTAATCTGAGAAGTCATTCTCTCCTGTACCTGCAGCCGACGTGCAAACACATCAACTACGCGGGCTATTTTGCTCAGACCTGTTATATAGCCGTTGGGAATATATGCCACATGCACTTTCCCGTAGAATGGCAGCATGTGATGCTCGCAGAGTGAATAGAAATCGATATCCTTTACAATCACCATCTGACTATATTTCTCCTTGAACATAGCAGATTGCAATATCTCGGCAGGATCAGTAAAATAGCCGCTGGTAAAATCCAATAACGTCTTGGCCACCCTTTTGGGTGTTTTCTCCAATCCCTCTCTTCCGGCATTGGGCTCAATTATTTTCAATATCTCCTCATAATGCTTCTTGAGAGCGAGGAACTGTTCTGATTCTTCATTATCAAATGGTATCAGAGTACTCATAGTGATATCAATATTTTCTGATTACGTAAAATAATAAGTCCCTTATAAGGTGTCTCTTTTTTTAGCATACGCATTGTCTCATATGCATCTTCATAATTAATATAGTCTCCAACTAGACATAGCCAACGTGGAGACTTAAACACCGTATAAACAGGTAGCTGTGGATAATTGGACTTAATATATTTCTCCACTTCACCGGCCTGATCTCTGGCAGACCTGGTATTGTTACCGGCATAAACCTGAATTCTATAACCGACTACTTCAATCTTATTATCAGTGTCAACATGAAAATACGATCCGATAAGACTGTCTAAACGCGCATCACGTTCAACGCGAATCTTACCCTTACCGGGTTCTTCCCTCTCAAGGTCATCGACCAGTGTCTTTTGAGCACTGGTCGAGACTGTGATGAGAAGCAAGATAAAAAACAATCTTGTCCTATTCATATCTAATATTACTTCCAACCATCGATGATTCCCTTGAAATCGGCAGCCTTAAGAGCAGCACCACCTATCAAGCCGCCATCAACATCCGGATTGGCAAACAGTTCCTTAGCATTTGAAGGCTTACAGCTACCACCGTAAAGGATAGAGCAATCCTCTGCAACCTTCTTACCATATTTAGCCTCAACTTGTGAACGGATAAAAGCATGCATCTCTTCTGCCTGCTCAGCAGAAGCAGTCAAACCTGTGCCGATAGCCCAAACAGGCTCATAAGCAATAACAATCTTGCCGAAATCCTCAGCAGAAAGATTGAAAAGGCCACCTTCAAGCTGCTTCTTAACTACCTCATTCTGGATACCGGAAACACGCTCTTCCTTTACTTCACCAACACAGAAGATAGGAATTAAGTTATTTTCGAGAGCCAGCTTAACCTTTATATTCAATATCTCATCAGTCTCATGATAGTAAGCTCTGCGCTCTGAGTGGCCAAGTATGCAATACTTAGCACCGGTAGAAGCTACCATAGCGGCAGAAACTTCACCGGTATATGCACCTGATACCTTATCAGCACAGTTCTCAGCACCAATTCCAATCAAATTCTGATCAACCAACGGAGTAACGGAAGCCAGATGAATAAATGGAGTACAAACCACAACAGAACAGTTTGGCTTGTCAGCCTTCAGCATTTCATTGATCTCCTTTACAAGTTCAATACCCTCCTGGAGATTATTATTCATCTTCCAGTTACCAGCAACAATTTTCTTTCTCATTTTTCTATAAGTAATTTACTATTAATCAAACATTTCAATCTGTCAATAAGAATCACTAAGAGTATCGGCAGCAGAAATATCAGTACCACCTTCAATACATCCCTTAGCATATTGATCTCCGGCGGTGTGCTCAAGTCAAGGTCTTCCAAAGGAGCTGTCAGGAACTCCTCATCGGGAATATTCGCCTCACTCCATTTTTTGATGATAACACCCTCCTTCATCAACACTAGTCCAGGATTAGACCTTATCATAGTCTGTAGCGGTATCTCATCCGAAAATAAGAACTCATACTCAGCTCCGGTATCTTCTATCCAGTTGGAGACCTCCCCTCTTCCTGAGGCTGTCACTCCGTACATCTTATAGCCGTATGTATTGCAATAGTCGTATACATCGTCAATCAAATCCAGATGACCCTCACTTGCCGACTCCAGATGTTCAGAAACAAGAAGAAAAGTATATCCTGTATCTGAAAGCACAGGATCGGTGACATCATTCAGGTCTTTATCCAACAAAGAAAAATCGGATACATCCACATTCATTTGTAACAAAACATCGTCAAAGAGACTCGTTCCAGCCTTATACGGACGCAGATCAATAGCGGGTAAGTTTCGTATATTATTGACCATGAACATAACTATCACAATCACTGACACCACAGATACCAACCACTGTCTACCTATTGACACCCAGGGAATAATATGTTTCTTAAATACGAACACAAATACGGCCAGTAACAACAAGAATACATTCTTGTAGAATGTCTGCCAATTGGTGAGTACCAACGCATCCCCGAAACAGCCGCAATCCTCCACAGGATTCTTTAATGCCAGGTAGAGAGTGAACGGAGTCAACACCACCATCGCAACCATTAACAGCAAAGAAGTTCCTCTGGCAAAAGAGCCTAATAACATGTAAATACCCAACAACAACTCAATTCCCGCCAACGTACTGGCGGCAATCAATAATGTACCGTCAGACAGCACATCACCCATGCTGAAAGCATACATGTAATCGGACAACTTAATCTGTGTACCTACAGGATCCACAGCCTTAACCACACCCGAGAAGAGAAAAGCTGCTCCAAGCACAAAGCGACAGATATTCACTGCTACCTTCATGGGTAAATTGTTTGAAGTCGTCTTTTTCTCCATAATTATAGTATTTAGAAACTAAGTTTTATCAATCCGAAAACCGCGTAGTTGATAATATCCATATAGTTGGCATCAATACCTTCTGACACTAATGTCTTGCCGTCATTGCACTCAATCTCCTTTGTCCTGTTTACTTTGGTCAGAATAAAATCCGTATAGGAAGTATTACGCATGCCACGCCAGGCCTCATCGTAATCATGGTTTTTCTTTTTCATCAGTTCCAGAGCCGCTTTAGAATATTTATCATACTCCTTAATAGCCCACTCCTCGTCCACATCAACGGTGTCCGAGAAACCGTGTTCCAACTGAATCAATGCAATTATGCCGTAGTTAACTATGCCTATCAGCTCGGAACGGATATCCTCATTTATCATGGCTACACCTTTTGTCTCAATGCTGCGGATACGTTTAGCCTTAATGAAAATCTGATCAGTCAAAGAAGCCGGACGCATTATTCTCCATGAAGCACCGTAATCCTGTAACTTCTTCAAATACAAAGAACGGCATATCTTTATTATCTGCTCAAACTGTCCATTGGTATCCAGTTTAAAAGCATTTATCTTCTCACACATCTCACACATGGCTTTTATTATAATCAGTTTATTCTTAACGTCTGGCCTATACGGAGTATGGATCTGGTCGACATCCCATTTAGTTTACAAAGGGTAGAAATCGTTGTATCATTCTTCAATGCAATCTTAGATAATGTATCCCCACTTCTGACCTTATAGTAGGTTCTCTCACTTTTTAACTGTTTATTATGAAAGACATAATTGTCCGTAACCAACATCTGATGTTGAAAATCGAACAAAAGGGCCGGATTTATTGCCTTACCCAATATCATTACCTCAAAGTGTAGGTGAGATCCGGTTGACCTGCCGGTATTTCCTCCCAAGGCGATTGGTTGTCCGGCATAGACCACATCATTTTCCTTCACTAATTTTTTTGACAGATGAGCATAACAGGTTTCCAGACCGTTAGGATGTCGTACAACCAAATAATATCCGTATCCGGATTTCTCATAGTCCGATACACGCACCTTTCCATCAAATGCGGCTCGTATGGTATCTCCAATCTCCACCTTCAGATCCAGCCCATAATGCATCCTACGCCTACGAGGGCGATAGCCGAAGATATCGGTTATTTTTGTACTTGGAGTAGGCATGCAACAATTAGCCATGTTAATCACCAATGAATCAGGGAAAAGCACATTACTGTACTTATGTACATATTCGTTACTCCATTCGGGATACAAAAACGAAGCCGGCATATCCAAATCCTCATAAGCGCCGACATTAATAACCCCGGGACACTGTATCGTATCCATACATTTTATTGGCAAAACTTTTGTTGGAATAACATCAGCCGCCCTAACGATAGGTGCCCATGACAACAAGAAAAAGGCACCGAAATATATATTTAGCTGTCTAAAATTCATCTTTCCGAATAAAATATATTACAATCAAAATTCATAATTAGCGCAAATATACTTATTTCTCATGATATAGAAGACCAGTCAAACTGACTTTTCTTAAGCCTGCGCAACTGCCTGTCAAACATAGTATTTTCTGTAAGAGACAGCTCAGGATCCCTCTCAATGATGTTTTTTGCAATATTTCTTACATATTCTATCAGTTCTCCGTCACGTGCCAGATTAGCAATTTTTAAGTCAAATGCTATCCCACTCTGCTGAGTTCCCTCCAAATCACCCGGTCCGCGCAACTTCAAATCAGCCTCGGCAATCTCAAATCCGTCATTTGTCTCCACCATAATTTCTATACGTTTTCGAGTATCCTCGGAAAGCTTGTATCCGGTAACCAAAATGCAATAAGACTGATCGGCACCTCTACCTACACGGCCACGCAACTGATGCAGTTGTGACAGTCCGAAACGCTCGGCATTCTCTATAACCATGACGCTGGCATTGGGAACATCCACACCCACCTCTATGACAGTAGTAGCCACCATAATCTGAGTCTCACCCCGTTTGAAGCGCTGCATCTCGGCATCCTTGTCAGCAGGTTTCATCTTGCCGTGTACCTTACTCACCTTATAGTTACAGAATCGTTCGCTGATTGACTTGTATCCGTCTTCCAGGTTCTTCAGGTCCATCTTCTCACTCTCCTGGATTAGCGGATACACTATATAAACCTGCCTGTTCATCCCAATCTCCCTATCAATGAAAGCATACAGAGAGGCACTGTTTGCATTATACCTGTGTATCGTCTGAATTGGTTTTCTACCGGGTGGAAGCTCATCTATTACCGAGACATCCAGGTCTCCATATAGAGTCATGGCTAAAGTACGTGGAATGGGTGTCGCCGTCATCACCAATACATGAGGCGGCGTATTATTCTTTGACCAGAGTTTGGCTCTCTGTGCCACTCCGAACCTATGCTGTTCATCAATCACCACCAGTCCCAACTTTAGGAACGATACAGTATCTTCCAACACAGCATGTGTACTCACCAGAATATTCACTTCGCCGTTAAGCAATCCGCTCAGGATAGACTCCCTGCGTTTGCCCTTGATACTACCTGTAAGCAGTTCCACACGTATTCCGATACCCTTCAAATATCTTTTGATATTGGCAAAATGTTGCTCGGACAATATCTCAGTCGGTGCCATGATACAAGCCTGATAACCATTGTCTATAGCTATCAACATAGACATCAATGCCACAACGGTCTTTCCGCTTCCTACATCACCCTGTAGCAGACGGTTCATCTGCCTTCCCGAACATGTATCATTGCGTATCTCCTTTACCACACGCTTCTGAGCGTTGGTAAGTTCAAACGGGAGGTTATCCCGATAGAAAGAGTAAAATGAATCACCAACACGATCAAAGACGAAACCTTTAAAACGCTTCTGTCTGTCACTGGAGTAACGTACAATATTCAGTTGAATATAAAACAGTTCCTCAAACTTCAACCTGTATTGGGCATCGCGCAGCTCCTGAGGAGAATGCGGAAAATGAATCTTTGTCAATGCCTCAGTAAGTGATATCAGGTGCTCCCTATCAATCAGCCAATCCGGCAAAGTCTCATCCAGAGGTTCCAGAATCAGCAAAAACAGGTTCTGCATCAACTTGCTTATCACATGAGATGTCAGACCGGCGCGTTTCATCTTTTCCGTAGTATTATAATACGGTTGCATCCCCATTTCAGAGATATTCAGGTTTGCCGCAATATCAATATCGGGATGAGCGATATTCACTCTTCCGCCGAACATCGTCGGCTTCCCGAATACTACATACTCTACATTAGGTCTGTATTTTGACAATACGAACTTAATTCCTTGAAACCATACCAAGTCGGCCACTCCGGTACCATCGGAGAAATGGGCCACAAGTCTTTTAGTACGTCCAACACCTATCTCCTCAAAAGAGAGAATAGTACCTTTGAGTTGGATATAAGGCATCGAACCGTCTATCTCACTAACTTGAAACAGACGGCTTCTATCAATATATTTATATGGAAAATAGTAGAGCAGATCCCAGAGCGTTCTAATCTGAAGCTCCTTATCCAAGAGAGCAGCCCTTGCCGGTCCTACACCCGTCAGATACTTGACATCGCGTAGTGCCAGGTCCTGCATCATCGCTCATTAAACTGCATCTTCGCACAGACGGCAGACATCACCTGTCGACCGCGCAGAAGAGTGATAATAGATTTTGAAAATTCTATAGCGGCTGCAGGCCCAACGGCAGTAATGATATTACCGTCCTGTTCTACCAATCCACCTGTATATTCTGCCCCTCCCAAATCATTCTCGTAACCTGGGAATACCGTCACCTTGCGGCCTTTAAGGACGCCGCATCGTCCCAAAACGGTTGGCCCGGCACATATCGCAGCCAACGGTTTCCCGGAAGCGGCGAGGCGAAGGATTAGCTTCTCCAAACCTTTATGATTGCCCAGATTGGTTGCACCCGGCTGGCCTCCGGGGATAATCAACATCTCTGCATCGCTGAAATCGGTATCTTCAAACAAGACATTCGCTTGAATTTTGACACCTTGAGAACTTGAAACGGTCAAATTTCCTGTGACAGAAACCATCCTTATTGGAATCTGAGCCCTAATAAGCATATCTACCGGAGTAATAGTCTCAATAGCCTCGAAGCCTTCAGCAAGAAAGATATATACCATGACCTAGTCTGAATTATTTCAACTTAAAATAATAAGTAATAGTACCGGATTGGTTATCGGGTCCACTCACTGCATTAAACTTAGTGTTTCTTGCAGCAGCTTCAGCCGCCTCTCTCAGTTCCGTATTAACCGTATTTGTACGCTTATTAATAGACGTAGCAATAACGCGGCCTTCTGGACTAACGGTGATTGTAACAACCACACGGCCTTCATCCTGCACACGATACACAGGCCTTACCAGGCCACCATCACCCACAGAACGACCGTTCAGATCATAAGTGCCGTATCCACCGACACCTTCGGTTTTACCCGTAGTTGCATTACCTTGCAAAGAGCCAGGCATACCCGGAGTCTGAGCGGCGGCTGTCTGTGAATTGACAGTAGTAGTCTGACCGAACACTGACATAAGTTGATTGGCATTAGTGGTAGCATCTTTTTCTCTTTGGGCTCTCAACTCAGCCTCAGTTGGCTGATGAACCTCTTCAACAGGCTTCTTAACCGTCTCCTTTTCGCCCGACTCAATAGCTACCGTCTCTTCCATATCCTGAGTTACGATAGGATCCATCGCCTCAAGGGCAGCATCCGGTAACGAACCGGAGACCGGAATCGAAAAAGACTCCACTTCGGTAAACTCGTAGTCAGTATTAAGGTCTCCCATGTTACCCAACATCACCGGTACGCCGCTCTCCTCCCGCCTGTCAGGCATTCGCATCGCAACAAACCACAACAACAATCCCACCAAAAGGTGAATCAATGCTGTATACACTACGGATAACCAGTCAATCTCTTTATTCATCTTTCTATTTTCTGTCAGGTCTTCTGGTAGCCAAAACCACCTTGAATTTATTCTCAGTAGCAATATTAAGCACCTTGACAATCTCACTGTAAGGTACTGTCTCATCTGCATAAAGAGCCACATACATATCCGGCTCTTTTGTTGAGCAGTCAATCAAAAATGCCGTCAGCTCATCGTACAAGATAGGCATCTCGTCATCATTCCCGAATGCTGTATAGTAGTTCAGGTCCTTATCGATAATCACACGCGTCAAAGGCTTAGCCGAAGTCTGTTGAGTACTCTGCGGCAGTAGCACCTTGATGGCATTGGGACTGACCATCGTAGAGGTTATCATAAAAAATATCAGCAGCAGAAATATGATGTCAGTCATGGACGACATACTGAACTGCGGCGATATCTTATTTTTTCTTTTCAGCATATCTCTCAGCCCTCAATAGATTCTACAAAATCCAATATAAAAGACTCCATCTCATTAGCTATCCTATCAACTCGTGATACCAAATAGTTATATCCGAACAATGCAATAATACCAACTATAAGACCTCCGACTGTAGTAATCATAGCTTCATAGATACCACCTGAAAGAAGTGACACATCAATATTATTACCTGCATTGGCCATCTCCCAGAAAGCTTTAACCATACCTGTTACTGTACCCAAGAAACCTATCATAGGTGCAGTACTGGCAATAGTAGAAATACCCGAAAGACCTTTTTCCAGTCGTGCTATCTCAATATTTGCCGCATTCTCCATACCGGCTTGAATATCATTCCTGCTTCTGTCCTTCAGATAGATACCCTTTTCAACTATACGGCTGAAAGGAGTATTAAAAGACTGACAGAAGTTTACAGCCGATTTAATCTCACCGCTTCTTATATAATCTCTGATACGATCCATAAAATGAGCATCCGTGATCTCGGTTTTTTTATAAACCGCAATCCTATTGAAGAAAAGGTAGAAACAGATAAGTGAAAGTACCAGAAGTACAATCATTATCCATCCGCCTTTCATCGCCATATCCAGAAGATTCATCTTCTCCGAACCGTTCTCTGCCAGCTCTGCAATGATCTGGCCCTGTGCAACAGAGTCTCCTAAAGTCTGTGCAATAGTTTGTGCTTGTAAAAACATACTTAATCTTATTCTATTCTTAATTTATATTCTTCTATTGTTTTCTTCAATCCTAAATAGAGGGCATCACAAACCAGCGCATGACCAATTGAAACTTCATCCAAAAAAGATATCCTCTGCTTAATAAACTGCAGATTTTCCAGATTCAAGTCATGGCCTGCATTGAGACCCATCCCGCATTTTTTTGCCACACCGGCTGCTACTACAAATGGCGCAATTGCAGCCTCTCTGTCAATACCGTAAGCACTTGCATAAGGCTCAGTGTACAGTTCCACCCTGTCTGCACCCGCCTTTGCCGCCATCTCTACCATTTTCACATCGGCATCAACAAACACCGACGCACGTATACCGTTATTTCTGAGTTCCTGTATGATCTCCACTAAAAAAGACTGATTGGCCTCTGTATCCCAACCGTGATTGGATGTAATCTGTCCGGGAGTATCAGGAACCAGGGTAACCTGATGCGGTTTCACTTTTGAAACAATCTCCATTAGCCTTTCATCAGGATAGCCCTCGATATTGAATTCAGTAGTCAACACACCTTTCAAGTCAAAAACATCCTGCATGCGAATATGCCTCTCATCCGGCCTGGGATGTACAGTAATGCCATCAGCGCCGAAAGTCTCACAGTCCAATGCAACCTTCACTACATCAGGGTTATTGCCTCCACGAGCGTTTCTCAGAGTAGCAATCTTGTTGATGTTAACACTTAATCTGGTCATGATAAAACAAATTTCTTCACTAAATAGCAAAGGTAAGAATAATTGCGGTTACTTTTGCAAAAAGAAAAAAGAGCTTATGAGATTTGCAATTTTCGGTAACCCATCATTATCAAAGCTGACCGGTAACGAGCAAAACCTATTCCGGTTACTATATTCGTTAAAAGACGAAATATCTGTGGACGATACTTATCTGCAGTTTCTCAACAAAAATACGGATTGGGCTATCCCATATACAGATGTCATAAAAGACAATAATTTCTCAGCCGACGTTGTCATCAGTATCGGAGGTGACGGTACTTTCCTGCGTACCGCCTCTCGTGTTGGCGACAAAGGTATACCCATGATTGGAATCAACACCGGCAGATTAGGCTTTCTTGCCGATGTCACCTCTGATAGGATGGAAAGCGTTGTACGTCTCATACACGACGGCAATTATACTCTTCAAAAGAAAAATCTGCTGGAGATCTGCATGGAAGGTCTTCCTAAAGGCTACTCTCCATACGCTCTTAACGATATAGCAATTCTCAAACATGACATATCCTCCATGATAAGCATTCGCACTGAAGTCGATGGGATTCCTCTCGTCACATATCAGGCCGATGGACTTGTCATATCCACTCCTACTGGATCCACAGCCTATTCTCTCAGCATCGGAGGTCCGGTTATAACCCCAGGAACCAATGTCTTTGAACTCACTCCGGTCGCCCCTCATAGCCTGACCATGCGTCCGATAGTGTTGTCTCATGACCAAGTCATCAGTTTGAGCATAATGAGCCGAAGCAATAGCTTCCTGGTCTCAATCGACGGCCATAGTTTCAGTTGTCCTGACAACACAAAAATTGAAATCCGCCGTGCTCCATTCCAGATAAGTGTAATGAAACCCGACGGACAGGATTTTTTCTCTACTCTTCGCGAAAAGATGATATGGGGAGTAGATAACCGACAGTAACTACTTTACTTCATTCATGACCTGAGCGATTCCCTCCAGGAACGTGTCAGCCTCTTGTTTATTCAGACAAAGAGGAGGTAGCAGACGAATCACATTCTGACCGCTCACTCCGGTAAAGATATGCTTCTCGAAAAGGAGTTTCTCACGGATAGGCTTAACGGGCATCTCTGTCTCTATTCCAATCATCAGGCCGCATCCGCGAACCTCCTTGAAACAGTTCATCTGCTTTAGCTTGTCAACCAGATACTCACCTATCTGGGCTGCGTTCTCCACTAAATTGTCCTTCTCAATAACATCCAATACAGCCAATGCAGCGGCACATGCCAGGTGATTTCCACCGAACGTAGTACCCAGTTGGCCCGGGATAGCCTTAAACATTGGGCTTATCAACAATCCACCACAAGGCAATCCGTTGGCGATACCCTTAGCCACAGTTATCAGATCAGGTTTGATGCCATAATACTGATGTGCAAAGAACTTGCCGCTACGTCCGTAGCCGCTCTGTATCTCATCCAGTATCAGCACTGCTTTATACTCAGAACAAACCTCACGCAGATCCAGCATAAACTTTGTTTCCGGAATCCTGATACCTCCGATACCCTGGATACCCTCAATAATCACAGCTGCCACATCGCCCTTCACCAATTCGGCTTTTACAGCCTCAATATCATTCAAAGGGAGATAGGTAACATGACTGTTCGCATTTATAGGAGCAATAATCTTTGGGTTGTCAGTAGCCTCGACGGCCAATGACGTACGTCCGTGAAACGCCTTCTGAAAAGATAAGACCCTGGTCTTGCCTGTAAAAAACGATGCCAATTTAAGCGCATTCTCATTGGCCTCCGCTCCGGAATTCACCAAAAACAGCGAATAATCCTCATAGCCCGAGACCTTACCAAGCCTCTCAGCCAATTGCTCTTGGAGTTTGTTAATCACGGAGTTGGAGTAGAAATTCAACTCGGCCACCTGACGGCTTACAGCATCCACATAACGAGGATTGGCATGACCGATACTTATCACGGCATGACCGCCGTAAAGATCCAAATACTCCTGACCATTGTCATCCCATACATGGCATCCCTTCCCTTTTACAATATTAATAGGGAATAGACTATATACCTCAAATAAATTCATAGTAAAATCAAAATAAAAAATCAACCTAAGACAGCTTCAAAGAGCTACCTTTTAAAAATCAGAAACCTGACGGCTTAAGCATAAGACCTGTGGTCTCCTTCAGGTTAAACAGAAGATTCATATTGTGGACAGCAGTACCGCTTGCTCCTTTCAACAGATTGTCGATACAAGAGACTATAAGCAGTTGATCATCATGTTTTTCCAGATGGATCAGACACTTATTGGTGTTCAATACCTGCTTCAAGTCAATCTCCTCATCTACCACATGAACAAAAGAATCTGTCTCATAATACTCTCTGTATATCTTGTACAGTTCGTCGATGTCAACCGCGTTTTTTACAATTACTGTGGCAAAAATGCCACGCGGGAAACCGCCTCGGTACGGAATAAAAGTAATCTTCGAATCAAAACTGCTCTGCAGATGTTTAACCGACTGCAGAATCTCGGGCAGATGCTGATGCTCAAAAGGCTTGTAGATACTGATATTATCCGTCCTCCAGCTGAAATGAGTGGTAGCGGACGGCTTCACACCCGCACCTGTACTACCTGTGATGGCATTCACATAGATATCATCATTCAACATCAGGTTTCTGGCCAATGGGAGCAATGCCAACTGAATGGCAGTAGCAAAACAACCAGGGTTAGCCACATACTGACTCTGACAGATAGCACGTCTATTCAATTCCGGCAAACCGTATATAAACTTATTATTCTCATCCTCTATACGATAGTCCATAGACATATCTATCACCTTAAGGTCTTCAGGCAATACATGAGATTCCAGGAACTTACGGGTATCGCCATGAGCTGTACAGAATAACAATACATCAATACTATCCAAAGGCATCTCATCAGTAAACGACATATCGGTCTCGCCAATCAATCCGGCATGTACAGAACAAAGCTTATTACCTGCATTACTCGTACTGTTTACGAATATAATCTCAGCATCAGGATGGTTCAGCAAAATACGTATCAATTCGCCTGCCGTATATCCGGCTCCACCTATAATTCCAACTTTTATCATATCTTATTTTTCCAATTCATCCTTATGAGTGGCATAATATGCACGCAGAGGAGTACTCGTAACCTTTATAAAGCCCTTAGCCTCATCGGAAGTCCAACCCTTTTGCATCTCACCATACTCTCCCAACTTGTTTTTAACCAAATCATCCTTCGACTCCACACCAACGGTAGAGAACGAGAGAGGACGTAACTCCAATATCACAGTACCGTTCACGTTACGTTGTGACTCGGAAAGCATAGCCTCAATATCACGCATAACAGGCTCCAGATACTGGCTCTCATGTAGAAACATGCCATACCAGTTAGCCACCTGGTCTTTCCAGTACTGTTGCCATTTGCTCAAAGTATATTTCTCAAGAAAACGGTGGGCACCGATAATAAGCATCGGAGCAGCAGCCTCAAATCCCACACGTCCTTTAATACCGACGATAGTATCTCCTACGTGCATATCTCTGCCTATACCGTATGCGCAGCCAATCTCCTCAACCTTCTGAATAGCCTTGATAGCATCATCGTAGGCCACATCGTTGACAGCCTTCAGTATGCCTTTCTCAAAAGTCAGACGAAGTTTCTCACTGCTCTCTTTTGTGACCTGCTTCAAATAAGCCGAATCGGGCAAACCCTGAGCGGAATCAAGTATCTCTCCTCCACATATTGATGTACCCCAAAGACCTACATTATATGAATATTTCAATTTTGTGAAGTCGGCAAAGAAGCCGTTCTTATTCAAATAATCCACCTCTTCCTGACGGCTCAACGCATTGTCACGAGTCAAAGTAATAATCTCCACGTTAGGAGCCATCACCAAAAACGTCATATCGAAACGCACTTGGTCATTACCGGCACCGGTTGAACCGTGAGCGATAGCATCGGCACCAATCTCATTGGCATAACGAGCCACTGCGATACCCTGGAAAATACGTTCGGAAGATACGGATATCGGATAAGTGCCATTACGCAACACATTACCGTATATCATATACTTCAGACTCTTCTCATAATACTCCTTCGTTACATCGAGCGTAACATACTTTACAGCTCCGAGTTTATAAGCATTCTCCTCATTTTTCTTGAGTTGTTCTTCACTGAATCCACCGGTATTGGCGCATGCGGCATATACCTCATAGCCTTTCTCCTTGGCTAAATACATCACAGTATAAGATGTATCCAAACCTCCACTGAATGCTACAACCACCTTTTTCTTATTATTGCCCATATTACACTTACTTTTTTTCGTTTTTATGTTTTTCCGGATCATACAACATGCCGGTACAGATACAATACCTGCGCTCCGTACGAGCTAAAACATCATGATTACAACACCCCTCACATCCCTTCCAAAAGGCCTCATCATCCGTAAGTTCGGAAAAAGGAACCGGCACATAACCCAATTCGGTATTAATCTTCATTACGGCACCGCCACTTGTCAGACCGAACAATTTCGCCTGTGGCCAACGCTCTCTGGACAAATCGAATGCGAACTGCTTGATACGCTTAGCCAATCCCATATTTCTGAAAGCCGGA
>CAZYFO010000030.1:0-19863 GCA_964646955.1 uncultured Bacteroidaceae bacterium
CTTTTCGCTCTGGAAAAGTTTTCTTTTCTAAGATAATCATCACTTTTGCTCTAATAAGTTGCATTATTCACTTTAATTCTGGGGATAATATAATCTCCATAACCATCGTCTATTTGAGGTTATGGAGATTATGTTTTTTAAATCAAGAAATATAACAGTAAAATAATTTATTACCTTTGCACTACTGAAAGTTAAGTGTATCAATGAGTTTAAATAGGACAGAAAAAATTGTTCTAAGTCTGATAATGACGGTGCTGTTAGGCGGATTGCTTTTCTTCGCTTATGGTGCCGTACATCAGTATGAGGCTGATGCTGTATGTCAGAATGAACTTATTGACACGTTTGATATAGCTAAAGGTGGAACCGATACTAATGAATATTACTTTAATTTACATTGCTGTGATGACCAAATTATAGCTAACGTCCAGTCAAGAATTGTTTCTACTTATCATTCTTCTTCGTTATTATTCAAATATCAGAAAACACAAAAGATAGAGATTGTTGAAAAGAGTAATTTACTATCATCAAATACTACTCGATTTGATCGTCAGTTATATCTGGATGGACTTTGTAATGTAGGTTTTTTCTCTCCCAAAGAATATCTTTCAAGACTAAGGATACTGATTATCTGATTTTTTTCTGTTTTTCAAATTAGTTTATGGGAATAGTATAGCCGACTATATATGTTCAGGCTCATTATATCTATGCCCAAAAAGATTTATTTACAATTAAAAAACGAATTTGTATGGATGGTTATTTCAAAAAAGTCAGAACGCCAAAGGATATAATGATTTCAGTTATTATAATAGCAATAGGCGTAATAGTTATATCGGTTTCTCAGAATGTCAATGTGGATTACGTCGGTGCTTTTATTTCAATATTGGGGATATTCTATTTCCTGATCATGAAAAAGGGGTGGAAGAATATTGAGACCGGTGAATTATGTGAATTGATATCCTTTTATTTTCCCGAGAAGAACAAGGAGTTTATAAAGACGGCATTGGCTGAAGATACTGAGAAGATAGATATAAAAGATGTTCTGAGTATGTCTACTCTTAGACTTGATGTGTATTATAATAAAAAATCCGATAAGTGTTTTTGTCAGCTTTTGGAGTTTGTACCTTATCATTACTCTCCTTGTTCTGTGCTGTATCAGGTGAGCTATTCCAGTTTAAATAGGTTAATGAAATGACACTTACTATTTTTGTACTGATAGTCTCTTTGGCGGCAATCGTCTACGGAGCAAATACTTTTGTAGATGGTGCTACCGATTTGGCACGCAAATACAATGTGTCCGATTATGTTATTGGTGCTGTTATTGTTGGTATTGGGACATCTTTTCCGGAGCTTACAGTTAGTGTGATTGGAGCTATTGAGGGAAATTCTGATGTAGCCATAGGAAATGTTGTTGGTTCTAATATCTTCAATATTTTGGGGATATTGGGAATAACAGCTCTGTTATTTCCTATTACTGTATCTAAGGTCAATATGATGATTGATATTCCGTTATGTCTGTTCGTAACGGTACTGTTGACTCTGCTTACATTCAATTCCGTAACAGGTGATACTCAACACTTGGGATTGATAGATGGGATAGTATTATTATTGTTGTTTGTACTGTTCATCTATGTATCACTTAAGACGAATAACGGAGCTGATGTAGTATCGGGTCCCGGTGTAAGGATAATTCCATTGTGGATTATTATTGTAAAATTGGTATTCGGACTTGCAGTCTTAGTAGTCGGCAGCCGGTTTTTTGTAGATTATGCCATTATATTTGCCAGAACCATAGGTGTAAATGATGCATTTATTTCGGTCACATTGATAGCATACGGAACTTCATTGCCTGAACTGGCAGCCTCAATTACTGCAGCACTCAAGAAGAATACTCAGATGGCATTGGGTAATATCATAGGTTCTAACATCTTTAATATTACATTGATTCTGGGTGTGGGTTCCATCATTAGGCCGTTGAGTTCCAGTGATATCGATCTGTATTATTATTTGATAATGATAAGCACGGTTTTATTGGTTCTATTTACAGGGTTTAAGGGAAAGATGACCAGAGTGGGGGGTGCATTGATATTTCTGTGCTTTATTCTATATAATATCTTTGTTTTAAATGAATGATATTTTGAAGCTGTTTATTAAGCTATGTAAATCCAATTAATGTATCGTATAAACATTGGGACAGCCTATTAATATGTTTTTTGTTTGATAATAAAATGCTTTTATAAGGGAAAATCCGGACGTTTTTTATCGTCCGGATTTTTTATTCTTGTTACAAATCTCATATAAATCGCATCCGCCGCAAGAGCCGCAATCTTTTCGCTTATTCCTATTGCGTATCATACGCACTATTATGAAGATAGTAAGAGCTATCACTAAAATCAATACTGCCCAACTTGAGAAATTCATAGGCTAAAAAATCAGGTAAGTAAAATAAGCGCAAATCCAGGCAATGAGACACTGAAATATAACTACAAAGAGTGCCCATCTGCCGCTAAGCTCACGTTTTATGGCCGCTATTGAAGCTACACATGGAGTATATAATAGGGAGAAAACGAGTAATGATGCCACCGCATCAGTAGATAATACCGTAGATAATGCTGTGGTGCCAAATAGTACAGTCAATGTGGAGACTACACTTTCCTTTGCCATGAATCCTGCAATCAGGGCGGTGATTATGCGCCAATCTCCGAATCCCAAGGGTGCGAAAATCGGAGTGATAAGTCCGGCTATCCATGCCAAAATGCTGTCATGACTGTCACTGACTATATTAAATCTGAAGTCGAAAGTTTGAAGGAACCAGACTATGATAGATGCAATAAATATTACGGTAAATGCTCTCTGTAAAAAATCTTTTGTCTTGTCCCATAGCAGCATACCTACATTTTTAGCACCCGGCATACGGTAGTTAGGCAGTTCCATCACAAATGGCGCAGCCTCACTTTTTAGTGGTGAGTGTTTTGCAATCAAAGCCATGAGTATTCCAATGAGTATTCCCAGAAGATACAGGCTTATCATAATTAGTCCGGTATGTTCGGGGAAGAAATAGCTTGTGAAGAATCCGTATATTGCAATTTTTGCAGAACAACTCATGAAGGGAGTGAGCAGCACCGTAATTTTTCTGTCTCTTGCAGAAGGAAGTGTACGAGTGGACATTATCCCGGGAACAGAGCAACCGAAACTAATCAGCATTGGTACCACACTACGTCCTGACAATCCTATTTTTCTCAGCAGCTTGTCTGTGACGAAGGCTATGCGCGCCATATATCCGCTATCTTCCAATAATGACAAAAAGAAAAACAGAACGATTATGATAGGTATAAAACTGATAATACTTCCTACACCTGAGAAAATCCCGCTGACAACTAAAGAGCGGATAGTATCACTTACCTTTATTATCTGCATACCGTGGTCAACCAATCCGGTCAGATTGGATACTCCATTTTCTATTAATGTCTGGAACCAACCTCCAACAACATCGAATGTCAACCAGAATATCAATGCTATAATAAGTAAGAATGAAGGAATAGCAGTGTGTTTCCCTGTCAGAATTCTGTCTATCCGCTTACTTCGTCTATGTTCTTTACTCTCTTTAGGTTTAACTACAGTATGAGAACATAGTCTTCTGATAAATGAAAATCTCATATCGGCCATTGCGGCAGCACGGTCCAATCCGCGTTCTTCTTCCATTTGACAAATTATATGCTCTATTATTTCTTTCTCGTTCTGAGACAGTTCCAGTGCTCTTGTGACAGTGGGGTCTCCTTCTATAAGCTTGTCTGCTGCAAAACGTATCGGAATATCAGCTTTTTCGGCATGGTCTTCAATAAGATGCATGATTCCATGTAGGCATCTGTGTACTGCACCGCCATATTCTTCCTTGTCACAAAAATCCTGAAAATAAGGTTTCTCCTGATATTTTGCAATATGAACTGCATGCTCAATAAGTTCGTTTATACCTTCATTCTTTGAAGCAGAGATGGGCACAACAGGTATCCCAAGCTCTTTTTCCATCGCATTGATATAGATAGCGCCTCCATTTCCTATTACCTCATCCATCATATTGAGTGCCAACACCATGGGGACATTCAGTTCCATCAGTTGCATGGTAAGATAAAGATTCCTTTCGATGTTACTGGCATCTACTATATTGATAATGGCTTTGGGTTTCTCCTCAAGAATGAATTGTCTGGATACAATCTCTTCAGATGTATATGGAGAGAGAGAATAGATTCCCGGTAAATCAGTTACAGACGTACCTACGTACCCTAAAATGGGTCCGTCTTTTCTATCAACAGTTACTCCCGGAAAGTTTCCAACATGCTGATTGGAGCCTGTAAGACGATTGAAAAGTGTAGTCTTACCACTGTTCTGATTACCCACCAAAGCAAAAGTAAGAACAGTGCCTTTGGGTAGTGGATTTTCATGAGCCTTTGAGTGATATCTTCCTGTCTCTCCTAATCCGGGGTGCTCGCTGTTCTTTGCTTCTTGAGAGTTTAAGGGTGTGGAAACTGTTTCCGGAGTGAACGTGATGGGTGTTATATTTATCTTTTTGGCATCAGCCGATCTTATAGTCAACTCATATCCGTGAATCAGTAACTCCATAGGATCTCCCATTGGAGCAAACTTGACCAATTTCACGGTTGCACCGGGAATTACTCCCATATCTAAGAAATGTTGTCTAAGTGAACCTCCACCCCCAACTTCTTTTATTATAGCAGATTGACCAATTTTCAGCTCGTTTAGTGTCATTCTTTAAACCTTATTATCCGACATATTATTCTAAATACAACGGTTTGAACATCAAAGATAGGTGATGAAACCCGAAAAAAAAAGAGAGCATTTGATTTTGCTCTCTTCTATAATCATATCGCTGGTTTTTGGTCCCAATCATCAAATGTCAGCTTCTCATTATCAGCTTTTCTTTGAGAATTTATCGGAGCATAGTCAACAGTCGGAGCCGGAGCTTGGTTTATCGTCGCATTTTGAATTCCATTAATTGACCCCATCATATTTAACATAGACTGATTGTACACTTGGGTTGATTGTTCCATAGATTTTACCGTTTCACCATCAATTGTTGGAACAACAACTACTACAGTTGAATTTACTGCTTCTGTAGGAGCTGCAACAACATTATCTGATGTATTCTCTATGTTAGTTGAAACTGGTTTTTCTTCTTCTGATTTACCAAGGGTCTTGTCAATAATATTATTGACAGCTTTTTCTGTCCTGTTGGAAACTTGCTTTTCGACTGCACGTTCAACGGAATTTGTAGTGGCTTGTTTAATTTTATTCAGTATCTGGCCATTCATTGGGAGTGAGATACCTCCTAATATGATTAAAAACAATGCTATTCTTTTCATGTGGATTATTTTTTTATGGATTTAAGAATCTGGCTACTCATCTTGACATTGCTTACATATGTCTCTGTCTTAACAGGACCGATACCTCTTGCATACCATACTTTGCTTGTTGTGGCTATTGAAAATCCCATAACAGTAGATGTAGCTGTCTGTTGAACTATATAGCATTTGAAAGTTCCTGCAGGTACTGTCAATTCTTCTCTGCCGACTACGTCATTTGCGGTAATTGTTGAAAGCATAGTCGAACCCATTGTGTTTAAAGTTACGTTTCCCAGATTTAACTTCATTCCTACTGCCAATTGGCTTGGGACTCCAATAATATCGCTTTCTGAAACAGAAACGGACACACCTGAACTGGAGGCGGAAATAGAAACAATACCATTTTTTATAGACAAATTTGATTTTGCAGTGATTGGCCCATCTTCATCTTTTGATAAAATCTCTGTTGTTTGGGAAATTTCATAATTGTCGTTGGAACCCGATACATCTTCAATAGTGATTTTTGAAGAACCAGATTCAATACCATTTTCGTCATAGTCAATATACTCAAGTACAACGTTTTTGGTTATACAAGCATATGGAACCAAAGAAAAAGATTGTATTGAAATTAATACAAATGCGCAGAGTAGTATTAATCTTTTCATGTAGTAATAATATTAAATATTTATGCAAATATACAAAAACCAGTTTGATAAATGCAATAGTTTATTAGTAAATATTTTTGTTTTTGTTTTTGCTTTTTGCTTGCATGTTGATAACGATCAAGAGCCTTTTGTTACTTTTGCATTCGAATGAGACGTTTATTATTATTAATCATAATTTCTCTGTCGGTTGCAAATGTAATCGGTCAGCCTTTTTTTTGTACAAATGTAGGAACTCAGTTTAAGTATGTACGTAGATATGCCGAAAATGGTGAAATCAAGTGGACTCATACGATGAAAATAAATAACATCGATATACTTCCCGACGGGAAGATGGAAGTGAAACATACATCAAATATTGTGAACGGTAAAGAAAAACAGATGTTCAAAGGACCGATAGAGATGTATGTGTTTATTGATAAAAATGGAGATGTTACAATGAATATTGCAGGTACAGCTACAGCTGTTTTTCAAAGTCTGTTCCCAAAAGCTACAATAAAATCATTCGGAGGTCAGACTACATTACCTTCGTCGATGAAAAAGGGTGATATTTTACCTGATGCCAGTGCGAGTGTATTTGTTTTTGGAGTGAGATATTCAGTTGATGTAACTAAACGAAGAGTTATTGGAACAGAAACTATTACGACTACAGCAGGAACGTTTGATTGTGTAGTTGTAAAAGAGAATAAAGTAGAAAAGGCACCTGCATATAAAAGAGTTACGACCTCATATACCTGGTATTGTAAAGGTATAGGATTTGTCCGCCACGATACTTATGATGAAAATATGAAACTTGAAACAAGAGAATCACTTGAATCAATTTTTGAATGAGATGTCTTATTTTATACCTCGTGAGATTTGTCGTGAGATATGAAAATTGATGATAAAAAGACCCCAATAAGAATTAATCCTGATCCGATAGCGGAAATCCATGTCATATGTTCATTAAGAAATATTGAAGCCCCAATCATTGTGAATACCGGATTTAGGTAGATGTAATTTGAGGAGTTGACAGTACCTATTACTTTGATGACCTTGTTCCATAACACAAAGCAGATCAAAGAAGCAACAATCCCAAGAAAAAGTAGATTTAATAAAGGCTTGAGTGTAAATACAATATCGGTATGAATAAAAGTACCACCTCTTGCCACTAGAATAGGTAATATTGTAAGCAGTCCGTAAAAGAATACTTTTCTTGTAACAAACGCTGAATCATATTTTTTTAGTAAACCCTTAATCATAATACTATAAAAGGCCCATGATAAAGCTGCAAATAAGGCCAAAAAATCTCCTTTTGGTGACAGCTCCAATATGAAATGTCCATTATATATCAGTAAGAACATTCCGGATAAAGCAAGAACTGTTCCACAGAGGAATAATGGTAGATTTTTTATTATTACTCGTTCTGTTGACTTGAAAAATGGGTTGACAATAAGTAATAACAATACAGTTAATATAGGTGTGGTACAAACAATAAAAGAGACATTACTGGTGTTGGTAAACTCTAATGCAGTGTTTTCGGTAAAAAAATATAACGACCCACCTGTTATACCTGTAAGAAAGAGCCTGATTTCATCAGAGAATGAATTGCTGAATAACTTTTTTGAAGATATGAACCATATCCCGATATAGGCCATCATAAACCTTATGAGAAATATCTCTTCAGGAGCCAATCCGCTGAGAAGTAATGACTTTGTGGATATAAATGTGATTCCCCAAATGCTTACTATAACTATTGCTAATGCATTGAATAATACCTTGCTATTATGGTCCCTTCCTCTACTGCTTATTGATCTCCTCATGAATAATTTCCGAATTGTTCTGCAAAAGTACTCATAATACAAACTCCTTGGATTAGGAGTATAGAGTAATGTTATATCTAAGTATCAATTATTTTATTGTTTTTTGAAGTTCCAAATATAGGTTATCGAATAATAAACGTAGTCCCATTTTATCCTTTATAAGAGTTTGAAGCTTTTTCAGTTCTTCGCCATTGTCTGATTCCGGAATCCAGAGACTCAGATAGCCTCCTTCAGCATATTTTTCATGCAGATGTTCTAAAGTACGTTTCCAGAGACCTTCTTTATCGAGACTAGGGTAGTGGTATAGACCGTATTGGATTGTTCTTCTGACAATATCTCTGCTTTCAATCAGTCTATCCGCTTCAGCAACTATCTTTCCGTAAATGCTTCGAGGCTCTTTCTTATTTGATGCACGATGGTCTTCGACAGCTTGAACCATAATCTCTACTTGTTCTGCAGAGAAGAAACCCTGTATCATCGGATCATTTCTGACTATGGTACCGGACTCAAGATGATGATTCTCTCTGTCGATTATTAGACCTGTATCGTGGAATGCGGCAATAACATACACCATTTCTACATTTACGTCATAATGGCCCGCCATTTTTAAACTGGCATTTATCACGCTTCGAACATGGTCCTCTCTATGTGCTGCGTCAAAATTCCGATAAAGAGGGATGATATTCTTATCTATATATTCGACAATATTGCTGTTCATTAAAAATCAAATTGAAATTCTGGTTTACGAAAAGAGATCAATCGAATATATTTATAAATATGTGACTGTCAAATATACTAATGCAATTATCACAATACAATGCGGTCATTATGGACATTACAATAAGCGATACCAGTGCTATCAGCCAAAGAATGAATATTATCAACCCCGGCTTCCATTTAGGTGACCGTAAATTGAAAAGTAACATTACACTACCGTAAAGCATTCCCAAGAATGGTAAGAATATAGTAGAGAGTAAAGCAATTTTGAACAATGGAAGATTCAATGGGTAACAGTACAATATTGATGGATCAAAACCGTCTATTTCCCATAATATGTGGGTAGCGAATCTTGTACTGAATGCGAAAAGCCCTATGCTTGTCAATCCGGAGATAGAAACTAGGAGTAATACTGAACCTAATATGATTGCAAATGCTCGTCCAATGGCACGTCCTGCTTCAGACATACCAATTTTTTCAGCCATATCACCCATCTCGCGAGTCCCATTTTCAATATTGCGGCAAATATCATCTAATGAGCCATTCTCTCCCCGCATTTCCCAACGTTGTCTTGCAGTCTTTGCTGCCGGTATACATGCCCATAATACTAGATATAGAATAGGTATAGGGAAAATGACAAATGAGAAACATACTAAGAAACCTGGTATGATAAAAAGTAGGAATATGATTCTGACCAACAAAACATCAATATCAAAATATGAAGCCAGGCCGCTACATACACCTCCTATCATCTTGTTTGATAAATCCCTGTATAGATGTCGTTTATTGTTGTATCTGAATCTACCATCGTCTTTCTTTGTGTTGTTTGAACCGGATTCTTCTTCAATTGTTTCAGGTCTGCCTATGATATTTATGATTTCCGCAATATTCTTTTCAGAAATCACATTGTCAGTACTGAATCTTTCACGAAGAAGTTCTGCAATGCGTTCTTCAATACCTTCCATTATCTCTATTCCGCCATCTTGAGAAAGATAGTATCTCTCCAGTTCATTTAGATAGTTTTTGACAATCCCATAGGCAGACTCATCGAAAGTAAACGCATATCTGCTGATACTGACTTTTTCTGTTTTTTTCATTTTCTGATTTTTTCTATTGTTTCGACAAGCTCTTGCCATGCAGAGTCCATTTCGAAAAGCTGTGATCTGCCCTTATCTGTAATCTCATAGTATTTTCTTGGGGGTCCTTGTGGTGACTCTTCCCAACGATATGTGAGGAGGCCCTGGTTTTTCTGTCTTATAAGCAGAGGATATAGTGTGCCTTCTACAACTATCATGTTTGCAGCTTTAAGCTCGTCAATAATCGATGATGCATAGGCTTCTTTCCTATTCAGAATACATAGAATACAATATTCCAGTACTCCTTTTCTCATTTGGGAACGTACATTTTCAACACTATTTTCCATTATATCTACTCCTCGAAAATTTAGCCATATTCTCGGCTGTGACTGGCCAGCCTCTCATTTCACATTTTTGTGCTGCAGTTTTTGCAACTGGTGCTATTATCCAAATAAAAATATAGAGCCAAAAGCCTAAACTGCCTGCGAACAGTAAAGCGAGCATTATTACTCTGACTAATGTAATATCCAGATTCAAATATGCTGCCAATCCTGAAGCAACACCACCGATAACCTTGTTGTCCTCATCTCTAAATAGTTTTTTTGTATTTGTCGAAGAGGAACAATTTTCTTCCTGCTGATAACAGTCTTGATATTGAAAGTCATCGGCTTCAGAAGAGCCGTCTGGCATGCCAAGTTGTGTAGTCACTTTACATACCATCGCGATGTTGACTACTTCGGAAGGTGATGACAACTCTTTCAAGAAGAGTTCGGAGATCCTTGATTCAAGATCATCCATTACTTCACCTGTTTGCCCCTGAGAGGTAGAACTGACTTTTAACCTCTGGCGAAAGTGATCCAGATAGATATTCAATCTTTGATATGCATCTTCATCCAATGTAAAGCTTCTACCGCCTATTCCTGCATTTACAACTTTTTTCATAGTCTGTTTTTTTATTAATTGATGTCGCAAAGATATATACAAATTTGAATACCTTGTATTGCAAAGTATATTATTTTTTAGAGTATAATATAAAAAACATCAGCAGGACGTTATCTTGCCTGCTGATGTCTAATATTAAATTGAATAATTATTATTCTCGGAAACTTAGAAACAGCTTTAACTAATCATTAAAAGATACTATGATTTTATCATAGCATAGCTGCGAATAGTTTTACCGACATTTACAAGGTGGTCTGCTACACGCTCTGCATTTGAAGACAGTGAAAGGTATTGAGCTCCTACATTTGCAGTGCAGACACCTTCACCCAAACGTCTGATATGATTGTCTTCCATAGCTTTGGTGAAATCATCGATTTGGTCTTCTACCAAATTAGCTTCTCCAAGTGCATCCAGATCTTCGTCATCGTAGGCTCTCATCACCTTTATATATAAGTCATGAATCAAAGAACGTAATCTCTCAATCTCCTCCAATGCATTCTCGGAGAAATTGTCATTACTGGATTTTAGACTGGCTGCATATTCTACGATATTCTCGGCATAGTCTCCTATGCGTTCAATGTCTCTTACAGACCTGAATGTTGTTGAGAGATATATGTGGTCTTTCTCGCTTAGTTGTGAAGCTTTTGAGAGTTTTACTACGTAGTCAACAATTGCTCTGTTCAGATAATTCAACTCTTTCTCTGCTGATTTGAATTGCATTATCTTGTCGAAATTCATTGTGCAGATAATATCGAGAGAGAGGTTAAAATTGGATATGGCTATATTTGCCATGTTCTTTATCTCATTCTTTGTCTGCTGAACTGCAACCGGTGGGGTTTTGAGGATATGGTCATCAATAAAGTATAGTTTCGGTGCATCAGGATCTTCTATTATTTTACGATCTTTGATTATGTGTGATGCCAATTTCACCAACCAGTTTGTAAGTGGTAGAACTAGAATGACGGTAGTAACGTTGAATACAGTATGGAACATGGCAAGTTGAGTCTGGGGAATCCCAGGGAATATCGATTCGAATATCGAACCGAAAGTTTGGCCTCCAGTAAATAATCTTAAAAGCAGACTAAGCGTCATGAAGAATATTACACCGCTTATATTAAATATAAGATGGATAAGTGCGGTGCGTTTTGCGTTAGTTCCACTCGTGATACTTGCAATGATTGCAACGACACAGGAACCAATGTTTGAACCCATTGTAAGAAAGATACCCTGATCAAGAGTAATCAATTCTGTAAATACCATTGCAATAGCAACTGAAGTCATTACAGAAGAACTTTGTATGATAGCAGTTAAAACAGCACCTATTACTACTAGAAGAAGTCCGTTACTGATTTGAGCGAGGAAAAGTTTAACGGCATCCAATTCAGCAAAACTGGCCATGGAGTCGCTCATTATGCTTAGTCCTACGAACAGCATACCGAATCCGGTCATTATTCCGCCTATTTTCTGCCAAAGATCTTTATTTGTAAACAGAGACATAAATGCTCCAACACCGGCAAAAGCGGAAAATATGATAGTAGTCGAAATGGTATTCGCGCCGAACATACCTAGAGCAACGATTTGTGCCGTTATAGTGGTTCCAATATTAGCACCGTATATTATTGTAGCTGCCTGAGTCAGGGACATTATGCCGGCGTTTACGAAACCGATAACCATTACGGTTGTAGCTCCTGAACTTTGGATAACAGCAGTACCAAAAGTACCAATTCCTACTCCTAAAATTCTGCTGTTTGAAGCTTTCGAAAAGAGGGCCTTTAATTTTTTACTGCTTGCAGATTCCAGATTGGAACTCATCATCTGACAAGCTATTAGAAAGATACCTATTCCGGCAATTAAAGATAAAATAGCGGATACAACTGTCGTTACGTTCATGCAGAAAAAATATTGTTTTATTCCGGAGGACAAAGGTAATTTATTTATTAAGAAAAAAGATATGAATCTGCAAAAAGTCAAGATGTTTTTATCTTCCTTTGAGTTGGTTCCAAATGTTTTAATGGTTAGATTTTTTTTCTACAAGGGTAAATTCTATGTTTTTGTTTAACAAATCATATCTCAAATCGTCTTTTTAATAATTATTTGCGCAAAAGTATTTGTTTGTTCAAACAAAGGATATACATTTGCGGTGTACTAATAAACTAAGACACGCAAAACTTGGCGTGAAACATAAAAGTTATGTTAATTGAACTGAATAACATTAATAAAACATATGACAACGGTCAACCGCTTCACGTGTTGAAAGGTATTTCTCTAGGAATTGAAAAAGGTGAGTTTGTCTCCATAATGGGAGCTTCAGGTTCGGGAAAGTCCACTTTACTGAATATTCTAGGTATTCTTGACAGTTATGATACCGGTGATTATTATTTGAATGGAAAGCTTATTAAGAATCTTAGTGAAAGAAAGTCAGCTGATTATCGAAACAGAATGATAGGTTTTATTTTTCAGTCATTTAATCTAATCTCATTCAAGACTGCAGTAGAGAATGTGGAATTACCTCTGTTCTATCAAGGAGTCCCACGCAGGCAACGTCATCAGATGGCCATGGAATATCTCGAAAGATTGGGATTGGCTGACTGGGCAAAACATTATCCTAATGAAATGTCTGGAGGTCAAAAACAGAGGGTTGCAATAGCACGCGCATTGATTACCGATCCACAGATAATTCTGGCTGATGAACCGACTGGAGCATTGGATTCAAAGACCTCTGTTGAGGTAATGGATCTGTTGAGCCGTCTGAACCGCGAAAACGGTGTTACCATTATTGTTGTGACTCATGAAAGTGGAGTCGCTAACTGTACAAAAAGAATTATTCATATTAAAGACGGACAGATAGAAAATATCGAGAACAATGAGAATCACAATGCTTCTGCCTTTAACATGAATGGAATAATGAAATAATCTGATGAAAGATTTGTTGATAGAGATATGGTCCTCATTACGACGTAATAAGTTACGAACCGTATTGACCGGATTTGCGGTTTTTTGGGGGATATTCATGCTTATCGTGTTGTTAGGTGCCGGAAATGGGCTGATTAATTCTTTTAATCAAGATGCCGGTGATATTCAGGTTAATACTATGATGATAGGAGGCGGTTATACATCTGAACCGTATGGAGGCTACAGAGCTGGTCGTCAAATTGAAATGAAATCCGGTGATATGGATCTGCTTAAGAAGGGTAATCTGGCAGATAAAATAGATAAAGTTACGGCTACCGTGTCATCATATTCTATGTCGATGACTTATGACACAAGACATCTTTCTGTTAGCCTTTCCGGAGTATTTCCGGAATATTCATCAATGGAGAGAGTGAAATTATTGGCCGGCCGTTTCATTAATGAGACAGATATGGCCAAAAACAGAAAGGTAGTAGTCCTCTCTTCAAATCAAGTGGAAAATTTCTTGTCAGGAGATAAAGATTATCAGAAAATCATAGGAAAGAGAGTTGAGTTCGGAAATCTGTCGTTTCTGATTATAGGTGTAAACAAGGTGGATGACTCGTCGATGAGTTCTACCGTTTATGTCCCCTTCAGTACCGTTAAGACTATTTTTTCCAAGGGTGAAATAGTTGATGATATTACATTTTCATTTAATGGCATAAAAACAGAAGCTGAGAATACGAAATTTGAAGAAGACTTGGTGGCAAAAATAAATTTGGCACATAATGCAAGTCCTACTGATAAATCGGCGGTATGGGTCTGGAACCGTTTTGAACAGAGCATGCAGATGGATAAGGCTAGTTCTTTGCTCAATACTTCAATGTGGATAATAGGGCTGCTTACTCTTTTGAGTGGTATTGTCGGTGTATCAAATATTATGCTCATTACTGTTAAGGAACGTACGCATGAATTTGGAATACGTAAGGCAATCGGTGCTACTCCTTGGTCAATTACCAGATTGATTGTTACGGAGAGCGTTATGATAACCGCTTTCTTCGGATATATTGGGATGGTATCAGGAATGATAGTGTGCGAGATTATGGATAAAACGATAGGACAGCAGAGTATGGATGTTTTTGGGGAAAAGATGCATATGCTCATAAATCCTACCGTAGGAATTGATGTCGCCATTGAGGCTACAATAGTTCTAATAATTGCAGGTACTGCTGCAGGTCTTTTCCCGGCTAGAAAAGCAGCTAGAATAAAACCTATTGAAGCGCTTAGAGCAGATTGATTATGAAACTAGATATTGACAGTTTCCGTGAAATAGCGGATTCATTGACAAGGAATAAGAGCAGGAGCTTTTTAACCGGATTCGGAGTCTTCTGGGGCCTCTTTATGTTGTTGTTCTTACTAGGTGGAGGACAAGGACTTAAGATAATGTTTCAGCGCAACTTTGCCGGTTTTGCTACAAACACAACTATTCTATATCCACAAAACACAACCCTTCCTTATAAAGGTTTGAAAGAAGGCCGTTGGTGGAGCCTTACTTATAGTGATATTGAAAGATTGAAACAGCATTTTCCTGAATTTGAGACTGTCACTCCGATGGTAAGCGGATGGGGTGCAACTGCAATGTACGATATCAATACTATGTCATGTAACATTCGAGGTGTCAATCAAGATTATGCTAAGATTGAAGAACCGAAAATCAAATATGGACGCTATTTAAATAATATTGATGTCGAACAGAGTAGGAAAGTGTGTGTGATCGGAAAGCGAGTCTATAATACTCTGTTCCCAGGTGGAGGAGATCCTTGTGGCAAATTTATCAAGGTTGGACCTGCATATTATCAGATAGTAGGTGTTGATTTTAATACCGGAAACATAAATATAAATGGTAGTACGGATCGAACTGTTGTAATCCCGGTCTCTGTTGTAAGAGTAATTTATAATAGGGGAAACGATGTTGACCTGATATGTATGACAGGCAAAAACGGATTGAAACTTTCCACTATGACAGATCAGATACGTGGAGTGATAGGGCGAGAACATTTAGTGAATCCGAAAGATAAAGAATCAATAATGTTGCTCAATACCGAACAACTGTTTCAGATAGTGGACAATTTGTTTAAAGGCGTGAATTTTCTGGTATGGTTGGTAGGAATAGGCACTCTTCTTGCTGGAATAATAGGAGTGTCGAATATTATGATGGTGACAGTTCGTGAACGTACTATTGAGATAGGTATCAGGCGTGCCATTGGGGCCACTCCAAAAGATATTCTGTCTCAAATATTATTTGAAAGTATTGCACTTACGTTGGTGGCGGGTTTGTCTGGAATTGTATTTTCTGTATTTCTGCTAAACGGGCTGGAGATGGCTACTGCTTCTTCCGGTAGTCCGACTCAATTTCAGATAGACTTCGGGACGGCCTTGTTTACCGCGCTGTTGTTGACATTTTTAGGGATATTGGCCGGCTTGGCTCCTGCATTACGAGCTATGAGCATCAAACCGGTAGATGCAATGAGGGATGAATAAATAAAAAAAACAGATATGAAAAAGGTTATCAAGTATGGGATTTTCGCTTTGTTAGCGGTGGTGTTTATTGGAACATTCGTGTTTTTGTACAAGAACTCAAAGCCTGAAGCTGTAATCTATAATGAGCATACGGCAACATTGACTGATATAAATAAAACAACAGTCATTACAGGAAAAATCACTCCAAGAAATGAGGTAAATATCAAACCTCAGATTAATGGTATTGTTTCTGAGATTTACAAGGAGGCCGGTCAAGAGGTAAAAGAGAATGAAGTGATAGCAAAACTGAAGGTTATTCCAGACATGAATTCTCTCTCATCGGCTCAGAGTCGTGTGCGTCTTTCTGAAATCAATTTGGAACAAGCAAAGACCAATTATGATCGTGACAAGAACCTATTTGATAAGAAACTTATCAGTGCTGAGGAATTTGAAAAAACCACACAATCATTAAACCAAGCCAAAGAGGAACGTTCTGCTTCACAGGATGCTCTTGAGGTTATACGTGACGGTGTTTCATCCAGCAATGCTACATCCAGTTCTACTTTGATACGTTCTACTATCACCGGTTTGATTCTTGATATTCCGGTAAAGGTTGGAAACTCTGTGATACAGGCAAATACTATGAATGATGGTACTACAGTTGCTACGGTTGCTGACATGAATGATCTTATTTTTGATGGTAACATAGATGAAACAGAGGTAGGAACTCTTGTAGAAGGCATGCCGCTAAAGATTTCTATTGGAGCACTTCAGAATTATTCCTTTGATGCCGTACTTGAATATATTTCTCCAAAAGCGGTAGAAACAAACGGCGCTAACCAGTTTGAAATTAAGGCAGCCGTTAAGGTTGCAGGTGATAGAAAGATACGTTCCGGTTATAGTGCAAATGCAGAGATGGTCCTTGAATCAAGAAAACAGGTTCTTGCTGTTCCGGAGAGTACAGTGGAATTTGCAGGTGATTCAACATTTGTATATGTAAAGGCAGACAAGGATTATACTCGAAAGTTGATAACTACAGGACTCAGCGATGGGCTTAATATTGAGATCCTAAGTGGTATATCTGAGAATGAAGTGGTACGTGGCAGTAAGATCATAAAAGAATAAGGAACTGATATGAAAAGATATCTATTTTTTGCAGTGGTTTGTGTGTTTATATCACCTTGCGTGAGAGCACAGGAATTGCATGAGAATGTCTCATGGTCACTTGAAAAATGCATTGATTATGCTGTCGAACATAATATCAGTGTACAGCAGAGTGAGATCTCTGTAAAACAAAAAGAGATAGCGCTTAATACAGCAAAGAATAAACGATTACCCGGAGTCTCAGGCAGTACTAGCCAGAATTTCTCTTTTGGTCGCGGTTTGACTGATGATAACACATATTCCAATACGAATACATCAAATACTTCTTTTAATCTGGGTGCCGATGTAACACTATTTGCCGGAATGCGTATCAGTAACAATATTCAACTCAGCCAATTAAACTTACAATCGGCTGTAGCTAATCTTGAAAAAGCAAAAGATGATATAAGAGTCTCAGTAGCCCAGGCTTATGTGGAGATCCTCTATAATAAGAATATTATGGAAGTCGCCAAAAATCAGGTTTTCATTGATTCCATGCAGGTTGAGCGTTTGATTGCTCTTGAAAATGTGGGAAAGGCAAGTAGTTCTGAAGTTATTTCGCAAAAAGCAACCTTGGCTCAGAGCAGGTTGACATATGTACAAGCGGAGAATTCATGGAGATTGTCGTTGTTGACTCTGTCTCAACTGTTGGAGTTGCCTTCACCGGAAGGCTTCAATATTGAAACTCCTTCCACTTCTATGGTTGAACAACAGATTTTGCGCAATCCGGAAGAAATCTATCAGGAAGCTGTAGGTAAAAAACCTGTAATACTTGTTGAAGAACTCGCTTTGGATCAGACTAAGAAAAATGTTGATATTGCCAAGAGTTCTTTTTATCCGACTCTGTCTATGAATGGAGGTTTGGGTACCAGTTACTACAAATCTTCTGGTAGGTCCTCAAAAGGTTTCAGCGATCAAATTGACAATAACTTCAGTCAGTCTTTCGGACTTTCATTGAATATTCCAATATTCTCACGTTTCTCAAATAGAAATGAATTGAGAACAGCTCAGCTGTCATACAATAACCAACAACTGCAGCTTGATAATGTAAAGAAACAGTTATTCAAGGAGATACAGCAGGCATATTACAATGCTTTAGCTTCACAGACTCGTTACCAGAGTAGTGTAGTTGCAGCGGAAAGTGCAAATGCCTCATTCGAACTCGTACGTGAGAAGTATGAAGGAGGTAAAGCCAATATTACTGAATTCAACGAAGCAAAAAACCGTTATCTTGAGGCTGAATCGAATTTGATCAAATATAGATATGAATATATCTTTCAGAGCAGTCTGTTAGATTTTTATTCCGGAAAAGAGATAGTTATTAAGTAGATAATTATATTTTGACTTGTTAGTGTTTAGTCCGGCGATGTGAATCGACGGACTAATTTTTTCGCCACCAAAAAATCGAAATTCACCCCATTCGACAAAAGTTCGCTACATATGGACTAAGATTTGCCACAAAACACATTACTAATAAAGGCAATAAATTTCATCTTTCTACTTTTGCACTAAACATTGAATAATATATATGACTGAATTACAACAAAAGATATCAGATATAATTGTTGAAAGGCTTGGGATTAAAGAATCCAAGATAAAGCCTGAAGCAAGTTTTGTAGATGATTTGGGGGCTAATTCATTGGATCTTGTAGAATTGATAATGGAATTGGAAAATTCCTTCAGTATTATTATTTCTGATGAGGATGCTGATAAGCTAAAAACAGTTGGTAATGTTTTCACATATATTGAAAACGTGATGACTGAAAAATGAATTAAATGAGTACTTAATAACGAAAGAGTACTTACAGCATAACTATCATGATTTAACACGAAGCGCCTATTCCTGAGGGCAACCTTTTGAGCTTATTATCTCAGTCACGGCTTTGTAGTAGCTCTTGGAAATAGGAATGTTTTTTGCATTAGGGTTCGTCAACACAGCGGTAGCGCGGTTATGTTCGTTTCTGTAGAGCTTGATTTTGTTTATATTGATTATGAATGATCTGTGACATCTTATAAGTGTTGTATTGGTTAACTGCTCTTCCAATTTTTGTGTTCGAACCCTAAGCAAATAACTTCGCATTTTTTCATCCATCTCATAATATATTTGTACGTAGTTATCCTGTGACTCAATGTATAGGATGGCGTCATCGTATATTGATATTTTCATTGAATCGTTATAGTCATACAAATTGATGAGATGTGGCTCATGGGGGAGATTTCTCATTTTTCGCTGTAACAACAAAATGCTAAGTTCTTCCGCTTTTGCTCTGTATCCGGCATAAAGGATTATTATTGTGTATGGAATGGATAATATCAAACCGACACAAAGTGAAGTCCTAAAGATTGTTTCAATAGAAAACGCTTGTTCATTTTTATCAATGACTTCAGTGAAAAGCAGATATAAGACTCCAATTAAGATGAATTCACTACCAATCCATAAGGAATAAATGGTGATGGATAAATCGTGTTTGGATTGGTATATGAATAATACCTTTTTGCTGACTATTAGGATTGCAACTGATATTATATAAAATAAAACAGTTGTAATAAATTTCGAGAAAGGATAAAAACCGAACCACGACGTAGCGGAAAATGGCTGATAAATTATCATGAAAAGGATGGAAAATCCCACAATGAAAAGTACCGATTTTCGAAGTAACTTCTTTTGCAATAGATATTTAGGAGCTTCCATTAGTTTGGTTTTGTTTATTCTTTTGGCAAAGATAATGCAAATGAGAACAGAAGCCAAGTTTACTTG
>CAZYFO010000031.1:0-19635 GCA_964646955.1 uncultured Bacteroidaceae bacterium
ACTACGTCTTATAGGTAAAGAATTGGGTGTCGAGAAGATATTTTTGAAAGGTGGCCGTATGAGCCTGTTCTTTATTTCCAATCTGCAAAGTCCTTACTACGGAAGTGAGGCTTTCGGTAATATCTTAGGTTATGCTACAAACTATCCTATGACTTGCAAATTGAGAGAAGATGGCGGAAAGCGCAGTATGATTATCCAGAATGTCGGTAATGTTGAGACGGCAATCTCAATTCTCTCGGAGATTAAACGTGATAGGATCTTATAGAATTACTGTTTTATATATTTTTGAAAGCCGTTTGTATAGTAAGTGGTTATTTCTCCATCAGTATTTTCATATATGAAATAAGCTTCAATGTCCTTATGCTTATCACACAGTACTTTGGCACTATCCAGTCCTATAACCATCATCGATGTGGCAAAAGCATCGGCGGTAGCACAGTCGGAAGCAATTACAGTTGCGGACAGTAGATTGTGACTTACCGGTCTACAGGTCTTAGGATCAATGGTATGAGCATATTTCTTACCGTCTTTGTAATAGTAGTTTCTATAATTGCCTGATGTGGCCAATGCGCAATCCGTCAGACTCAATATGGTTTGAAGTTCATTGGAAACTGCTAATGAATCATCTATCGGTTTGCTTACACCTATATTCCAATTTTTCCCTTTGGAATTGATTCCCTTTAATACTATCTCACCGCCAATTTCAATCATAAAATTATCAATATTCTTGGCCTTCATCATATCGGCTAAAACATCACTTCCGAAGCCCTTTGCAATTGCGCTACAGTCAAGCATTATATCGGGATTGGATTTTATTATCTTTCCGTTTATTACCTGAACCTTCTTATATCCTACCAGATTCTTCAGGCTGTCTATGGTTTCATCAGTAATATTTTCGGCATGCTTGAATCCGAATCCCCAAGCGTTGACTGCAGGAGCTATCGTTATGTCAAATGCTCCATTTGTCCAATTGGAGACTTGTTCTGCCAATGTATATACGTGCATAAAGAGGGAATCGGGTATGACATTTTCGTTTCTGTTTATCTTTGATATAGTAGAACTGTCATTGAACATGGATAATGCTCCGTCAACCTTGGCAAGGGATTGCTCGATATCATTTTTCAGGTCTTTGTTATAAAGATATGTTATTCTATAGCTGGTGCCAAATACCGATCCTTCATTTGATCTGTAAACAGGTCTGTTTTGACGAATAACGATTATTGTTCCGATAATCAGAAACAGTAAAAAAGGATAGTGCCACTTTTTCATATTTCATCAACTTATTAGATGTTCAATCAATATTTTTAATCCTATTATGACTAGAATTGCACCGCCAACGGCTTCAACAGGAAATTTGAAAAGATGTCCTAGTTTTATGCCTGCAAGATACCCAATTATGGACATGATAAATGATATTATGCCTATTATTACGGTAGGTAGCATTATGCTTGACAGGGTATCCATGCCTAGACAACCGAATGATAGTCCTATAGCAAAAGCATCTATGCTGGTGGCAATTGCCAAGGTGATAGTCATCTTAAAACTTGCCGGATTAAAATGTTTCTCTTCGTTATCAGTCTTGAGCCCTTCAATAATCATTTTACATCCAAGGAATACCAATAGCGAGAATGCTATCCAATGATCCCAACGTTGAATGACTTCGCTAAATAAGCTTATTCCCAGCCATCCCAATACTGGCATAACGCCTTGAAAAAGTCCGAACATGAATGCTGTGATGAGCATCGTGGACCAGAAAAGACGCTTTTGAATCAACCCGCAAGTTACTGATACTGTAAAGCAATCCATAGCAAGAGCTATGGCTAAAAAAAGTATTTCAACTAAGGACATGGGAATTATAACTCTTTCTCAATCTTGTAGTTGTTTCTCTCGGTGGAGTTGCGGCTAACAAGCTCACCAAGAAATCCGGTCATGAACATTATAGTGCCGAGCAACATTCCGGTCAATGCTATGTAGAAATAAGGGTTGTCCGTGATTAGCCTAACCTGTATTCCATGATTCAGAGAATAGAGTTTAGTGCCTCCAACAACGATTACGGCTAAGACACTAAGCAAGAACATGACAGAGCCCCAGAATCCGAAGAAGTGCATCGGCTTCTTTCCGAAACGTTCTAGGAACCATAGTGTCATCAGGTCCAGATATCCGTTTACAAAACGGTTTATTCCGAATTTGCTTTTTCCGAATTTTCTGGCTTGATGATGAACTACTTTTTCACCTATTTTTGAGAAGCCTGCATTTTTGGCTAAATAGGGGATATATCTGTGCATCTCACCGTATACCTCAATATTTTTGATTACCTCTTTTCTGTATGCCTTGAGTCCACAGTTCATATCGTGTAACTTTATTCCGGTTACCTTACGGGCTGTGTAATTGTAAATTTTTGAGGGTATATTTTTTGTTAGCTTTCCGTCAAATCGTTTCTTCTTCCAGCCGGAAATCAGATCATATCCCTCTTCACGTATCATACGTACCATCTCCGGGATTTCTTCGGGACTATCTTGAAGGTCTGCATCCATAGTTACTACAATATCACCTTCAGCAATGCTGAAACCGCAGTATAAAGCAGGTGACTTGCCATAATTCCTACGAAATTTGATGCCTCTTACCATTTCAGGGTTCTGATGTTTGAGGTTTTCAATAATTGACCATGAATTATCAGTTGAGCCGTCATCAACAAATATTACTTCACCGCTATAGCTATTGGCTTTCATAACTTTTGTTATCCAGGAGAAAAGCTCACCTATCGACTCTTCTTCGTTAAATAAAGGAACGATTATAGATAAATCCATATTATTGTTTTTTATTTTTTGCAGTAAATAACGCAACGGCAATTGAAATTAAATTTCCCCAAAACAGACTGATTGAGAGTAACTGTTTTGTGAATTCCATTATGGTCATAGATTTGAAGAAGTCTATAAACATGTCAAGCTGTGAGATTACGGATTCTGAATCAGTGATGCCTGAATTTGAGTAAAATTCTTTCATATTTTGCATCTGAATTATGATAGAATCAATTAATGCTCCATGGTCGATATATCGCAAATAAAGATAGCATACCATGACAGAAAGAATTGTTGCAAAGAATATTGTGGTCAGGGTAAGTATCCAGGAGATGGCAAAAGGGAAATAACCTTCTGTGTGTTTGTTTCTATATCTCTTGATAAGAAAATAGACAAAGAATGGGACACCAATGATAACAGCCATAAGCAAAAGGCTGAATAGTGCACTTTTCAAAGAGAGTACTATGAGTGCATATTTTGCTATCTGATATAATCCGAGGTATGTGCCCAATGTCATTGCGACATTTATCAAACCCGTCTGATTTTTCGCTTTTTCCATTATAATTTATGTAGTGATGCAAAGGTAAGTTTTTTTGAGGTGATGAGTGTCCTTTTTTTTAATTGTTTTATGTTTTTGAGTTCATTATGTTAGAATTTATTTCTACCTTTGCATTCAAATAAATATGGGTAAGTCCTACACGGCCAGCTCCCTTTGAATCCTCCAGGGCTTGACGGCAGCAAAGGTAATTAGGTTGTAGCGGTGCGATGTAGATAGCTTACCCACCCATAGAGTAGAGGTTTTATACCTCTACTTTTTTGTTGTATTTTTTGAATAACCAAACCAAATAGGTATATTTGAAGAAATAATATTGTCGTATGAAACTTGAAGAAAGATTTATTGAGTACACCAAATATGATACTCAATCGGATGAGGAATCCAAAAATGTTCCAAGTACTGAAAAACAGAAAAAATTGGCTATAGCACTTCGGGATGAATTGTTAAGGTTAGGTTTGAAAGATATTATCCTTGATGATATGGGATATCTTTATGCTACTTTACCTTCAAATATTAATAAGGATGTTCCTACAATCGGTTTTATTGCACATATGGATACCAGTCCATCAATGTCGGGAAAAGATGTTAAAGCTCGAATTGTAAGGCATTATGATGGAGAAGATATCATTTTGGATGCGAAAGAGGGTATTGTTCTCTCTCCGTCTGTTTTTCCTGAGCTGCTCAATCATAAGGGCGAATCGATCATAGTTACTGACGGACATACTCTGTTAGGAGCAGATGATAAAGCGGGTATTGCTGAGATTGTCTCTGCTGTCGAGTATCTGATACTTCATCCTGAGATTAAACATGGTAAGATTCGATTGGGTTTTAATCCTGATGAGGAGATAGGTATGGGTGCAGCAAACTTTAATGTAGACTTGTTCGGCTGTGATTGGGCATATACTGTTGATGGTGGTGAAGTAGGGGAAATGGAGTTTGAAAATTTTAATGCTGCAAAACTACAGATTTTAATACATGGTCTTGATGTTCATCCGGGTTATGCCAAAAACAAAATGATAAATGCTTTGCTCATTGCAGGTGAAATTTCCCGTTTATTCCCATCAAATGAAACTCCTGCTACAACTGAGGGTTATGAAGGATTTTATCATCTGATTTCAATGTCTGGTTCTGTCGATCAGGCTGAAATGACATATATTATCAGGGATCATGACAGTGCTTGTTTTGAAAAAAGAAAAGAGTATGCTCTAAATATTATTGATGTAATTAATGCGAAATTCGGTTCTTGTGTTGCTGAGGCAAAGATTATTGAGCAATACAGAAATATGAGGGAAATGATAGAGAAAGTTCCCTATGTTGTTGATTTGGCATGTGAGGCTATGGAGAAAGTGGGGGTTATACCACAAAAGAAACCCATCAGAGGAGGTACCGATGGTGCCCAATTGTCATTTAAGGGTTTGCCTTGTCCCAATCTTTTTGCCGGTGGAATGAATTTTCATGGAAGGTATGAATATATTCCTATTGAGAGTATGTACAAGGCAATGAATACGATTATTTGTATTATTGAATTGGTAGCAAAAAACAAATACAGATCATAGTCAAGGAATAAATTAAGCTCCCGGAATTTGTGGGAGCTTTTTTATTCGTCGAAGTCAAATTCTTCTTCAAGATTATCGGAAATGTAGTCCATCATATCACGTCGGTCTTTTTTTGTAGGTCTGCCGAGTCCAGCCGCTCTTTTGGCAAATCCGCCAATATTGTTCATTTCGAGCAGAGTATATTGGTCTGCCGGAGTGATATTCTCCATCATCTCAGCAACGAACTTGGCTCCGACTCTGTTCTCAATAGCTTTGAGAACTTTGAAAGAGTAGGTTACAGGTGTCTTTTTGACTTGTATTGTATCTCCCTCTTTGACCGTCTTTGAGGGTTTTGCTGCGATGCCATTTATGGATATTCTACCTTTTTTACATACTTCAGCGGCAATGGTTCGAGTCTTGAATATTCTCACGGCCCAAAGCCATTTATCTATTCTGGCTTCCATAGTCTGATTACTTGTTGTTGAACTTGCACATAGTGTCAGATATGCCAGCCAAACAGAAGTTTCTAATAGCTTCACACGCTATTTCTATCCGTTCGTCAAGTATCTTCTGTTCTTCATCTGAGAATTTGTCCAGGACAAATTTGATTTGAGTTCCTATAGGGAATTCATTACCTATTCCAAATCTGAGCCTTGCAAGCTTCTGAGAATTCAAGACCTGAATGATATGCCCTAATCCATTATGTCCTCCGTTGCTGCCTTGGCCCTTAATTCTGATTTTTCCAAGAGGAAGAGCCAGATCATCTGCGATAATCAAAAGATTCTCAGGATCAACTTTCTCCTGATTCAGCCAATAGCGTACAGCATTGCCACTCAGATTCATAAATGTGGTGGGTTTAAGAAGAACAAGTTGTCTGTTTTTTATGGACGTATTAGCGACGAAGCCGTAACGTCTATCTTGAAAAACAATATTGGATGCCTTAGCAAAGGCATCCAATACCGTAAAACCTATATTGTGGCGGGTGCCTTGGTACTCATCTCCAGGATTGCCCAATCCTACAATCAGATATTTCATTTCTTACGCTTATCAAGAAATATTACTCTTTTCCAGCTTCTTCTGAGGCAGCAGCATCAGATGATGCACGAGTAGAAGTAACACAGCAAATAACGGTGTTCTTCTGGTTAACCAACTCAATTCCTTCGAGAGAGATGTCACCAACCTTAATTACCTTACCGATGGTAAGTTCTGTAACGTTAACCTCAACCTTCTCTGGTATTATGTTGTATAATGCCTTGCACTTAACGCGACGGATGACTTGCTCCAATTTACCACCGGCTTTAACACCTGCTGCCAAACCTGTCAATTTAACCGGTACATTCATAACGATAGGCTTGTTTTCTGTGATTTGATAAAAATCCATGTGCAGAATGCTATCATTAACAGCGTGGAACTGAATCTCTTTCATGATTGCCAAAACAGTCTTACCATCGATAGTGAGGTTTACTGTGTGGATATCAGGAGAATAAACGAGGTTTCGAACCTCTTCAGGTTGTATACTGAAAGGTGTAGCTACTGGAAGACCTTTCTCATCCTTGTTTACTCCATACAGAATACAAGGAATAAGATTGCTTTTTCTCAATTGTTTTGCACCTTTTTTTCCGAACTCTGTGCGGGCTGTGCCCTTAATGTCAATCGACTTCATTTTTTAAGACGTGTTACTCTAAATTGTTAATAATCAATTCACCATCACACAAAATACAAACCCTTTAGGGTTCGACTATGTAAAAGCGGTGCAAAGATACATTCTATATATCAAAAAACAAAATCATCAAACAATAAATCAAAAAAGTACTTAGATGAGATGTTTAGAATTCAATCTTTAAATCTTCCGATTTCTCAGCCGAATTATCTTTCTCAATCTTTTCTTTCTCATCCGGCTCATCAATAGAATGTGAGGCTTTTTCGGATTCGTGAATAAATGTAATTGCTTTCGTCAACCCATCAATGAAGTTTGAGAAGTCTTCACTGTAAAGGAAAATCTTATGCTTCTCAAAACTGACTTGGGCATTTTCTCCTTCTCCTGTAATGATTTTCTTACTTTCTGTTATTGAAAGATACATATCGTTCTTACGAGTCTTACGAACGTCAAAATAATAAATTCGCTTGCCTGCTCTAATGGAATATGAAAAAATCTCCTCTTTCTCATTCTCTTCCGCATTTTGTTTTCTTAAGTCGTCCATGTCGTTAAAAATTTCTCCAAAAATGGCGAAATAATATTGAAAAACAAAATATTTAGTTTCTTTATTGAGGAACCGATTTTTTTATTACCGATAGACGTTCAAAAAAAACGAGTGGAATATGGTTTGTGCAAAATTGTTAGTACCTTTGTGGCTCATACGGATTTGATATTGATTCATTCATGATCAACAGAGTTCTCATCAGACTGAAAGTAGTTCAGATAATTTACGCTTATTATCAGAACGGGGGTGGAAAAATCGCATCGGCGGATCGCGAGTTGTCACTGAGCCTTAATAGTGCATATTCGCTATATCATAATCTCCTTTATTTATTAGTGGCGGTTTGGAGTCATTCATGCAAGACAATTGCTAAGAAACAGAAGTTTAAAGATGAAAGAGTACCACGTAAAGAGTTGCTTTTTTCTGAAAACAGATTTCTTGCACAGTTGGCTGAAAATACAGAACTTAATCAATGTATTCAGCCTGAAGAGATGAATTGGATAAAAGAGTCGGGTCTGCTGTCAAGAATTTATCAGAAGATATTGGAGAGTGAGGTTTTGGAAGAGTATCTTCAAGAGGAAAAATTTGATTATGACGCTGACAAAGAGCTTTGTCGAAAGTTATATAAATCCATATTTATGGACGATGATGAGTTGGATACAGTGCTTGAAGGACAAAATATCTATTGGAACGGCGATAAGTCTTTAATCGATTCATTTATTCTGAAGACAATCAAAAGTTTTGTGGAAAAGAATGGAGCGGACCAAAAGTTACAGGCTGATTACAAGGATGAGAATGATAGGAAGTTTTCCATTGACTTACTACATGCTGGATTGGAAGCAGAAGAAGAGTGTAGGGCAATAATATCGGAACTTTGTCAACGTTGGGATCCAAATCGTCTGGCCTTCATTGACGTTTTGATAATGCAGACGGCTATTGCCGAAATGTTGAGATTTCCGGAGATTCCTTTAAAGGTTACTATCAATGAGTATGTAGAAATGGCAAAATATTTGAGTACTCCAAATAGTGGAAGTTTTGTAAATGGGATGCTGGATAATATAGCCAAGGAACTAATTGAAAAGGGCCGAATTACTAAGACAATATGATAATAAAACAATATACGTAAAAAATAATTACTATTTATGTCAACAATCTTGTTACTTAACCCCATTGAGGGAATTGCTCAGGCTGTAGAGTCTGAGAGCGTTATGACTTTTGTCCAGACAGAGGATGTTAATCTTGCTGAACCTTCAGAACCTGCTGCAGGCGCAAAAAGCGGAGGCATGGGTGGATCCATGTCAATAATATGGATTCTTATGTTGGTCGTACTTATGTTTGTAATGATGCGTCCTCGTAAGGATAAGGATGGCGATAAGTTCCGTAACGCACTTCAGAGAGAACAGGAAGTGGTTACAAGCTCTGGTTTTTTTGGCAAAATCAAGGATATGGACGATGTATCGGTTACATTGGAGATAGCTCCGAATACTCGTATCAGAGTTGATAAGAGATTTATCAATCCGGTTCCCACTATTCAACCTGTAAAAGAGTCCAAAAAGAAGGAAGAACGCGTTCCAAATAAGGAGGAAAAGGCATAACTGAAGGTGTTTTCTCAAATCGCTATACGATAGAGTTTTACAGCTTCATAAAACGATAAATAAATGAGGGGATATAAACCCTTCTTCGCATTTGTTGCGAGAGAAATGAAGAAAATCTGGAAACTCCTTCCTAATCTTTTTGGGAAGGATTTTTCGGTTTTTCTGCTTTTTCTGGCAATTTCTTTTGTATTCTGGTGGTCAAGAACCATGAGCCGGAGTTATGAGATGATTATCCAGTACCCAGTATCCTTGATTGACATTCCGGATAAGTTGAGAATAACCGATTCTCCTGAATTTGAATTGAAGGTGACTATCAGTGGAAAGGGAATGTCTCTATGGAAGGCGAAAAACAAAGCAAGTCGGCCGTTACATATAAAACCTTCGGATTTTGTTATGTCATCAGGTCATGCTGCTATTTCAACCAAATTATTACTTGACTCACTGGAGTGTATAATTCCTGCATCTGTTATAATCAGAAATGTAGAACCTGATTCTTTGATATTCAATTATTTGATTCAAAAGAAGAAGACGGTTCCGGTGCTTTATGATGGTTCTATTGAGAGTAAAAATCAATATATGCTCGATAAGATAGTGTTCTCTCCTGATAGTGTTTCTGTGGGAATGCCTGTAAGTATGGAAGATTCTGCTTTCGCCATGAATGTTGATTTGAAACAGATAGAATTGAAGTGTGATACTGCTGTTCTAAATGTCCAGTTGACAGAAGTCCCGAATGTGATATCCGAGGTCTCTGGTATTAAGATGACTGTGATATCATCTCAGTTTACTGAAAAAAGTATTATTGTACCTATTGTGGGTTTGAATTTCCCCGATGGAAAAATACTTAAGTCCTTTCCTTCAAAAGCGACAGTGACATTTTGGGTAAAGTTGGATGATTTTGATAATGTTGATGAATCGGATTTTAAAGTCGTAGTTGATTATAACGATATCAAGAGAGAATCTGACAAGGTAGGCGTTAGATTATTCTACCAACCGGCAAATGTGACTAAGGTCAGAGTCGTTCCGACATCCGTTTCTTTCCTGATTGAAGAAAGCAGACCGGCCTTATGATAAAGATTGGACTTACAGGAGGTATCGGGTGCGGAAAAACCTATGTTTCGGACTTGATAGTATCTAAGGGTGTTCCTGTATATAATTCAGATACTGAGGCAAAAAAGATAATGGCCTCCGATGCAGGAGTTATTGAATCTTTAGAACGTCTTATCGGTGAGAATATTATTGTCAATGGTATGCTTGATAGGTCATTAATTACGAGGTTTGTCTTTTCCGATAAGCAGAATGCAAGGGCTGTGGATGATATTGTTCACCCTAAAGTCAAATCGGACTTTTTGAATTGGGCTGATTCGCTCGTTACTGATGTCTGTGTTATTGAATCGGCCATTCTTATTGAATCGGGATTCTGTGACTTAGTTGATTTTATGGTCGTTGTAGATGCTCCATTGGATGTTCGCATTAAAAGATGCATGATTAGAGATGATGTGGGGCCAGATATGATTATGGATAGAATCGCGATGCAGATGGATCAGAAAGAGAAATGTCTGAAAGCTGATTTTGTAATTGATAATAGCGGTAATGTCGATATTATACCGCAAATAGAGATGATGTTGGAGAAAGCTAAAAGTGTAAGATAAAATTATTAATTAAAATATTGTTGTTATGATGAAAGAAATATTGACTATCTCAGGAAAACAAGGCCTGTATAAGTTGCTTAGCAGAGGAAGAGGCTCTCTTATTGTAGAATTAATTGATGAAAGTAAAAAGAGGTTCCCTATTCAGGGTACTGACAAGGTTGTCTCTTTGGGAGACATTTCAATCTTTACCGATGAGGGCGAGATGCCGTTGCAAAAAGTTTTTCAGAAGATTGAGGAGAAATATGGAAAGAATGTTGTGGACTTTGATTACAAGAAGGCATCGGATTCCCAACTGCTTGCTTTTTTTCAGGGTATAATTCCCAACTTCGATGGTGGACGTGTATATCCGAGTCATGTTAAGAAGATGTTGCAGTGGTACAACCTTTTGGTTGAGTGTGGACAGAATGATTTCTCTGAAAAAACTGAAGAAGTAGCACAAGATGAAGCTGGAGAAAAATGTTTGATGATTTCTTCGGTTATATGATTAATCCTTCTTTCAAATAGCCTAATAATCGTTTGAAGATAAATTATTAAGCATTGTAATGAATATAAAGCTCGGTTTTTTGCCGGGCTTTTTTTATAAATTATATCTGATACTATATAAAAATAATATTTTTATATATAATATATTTTGTAATTCCTTTGTTTTGCTCTATTTTTGCTTAATAAGTATGATTAACTGAATTGAATCTGGTGCAGAAAAGCAGTTTTCTGCTTAGAATGGCTTTATAATTATATCCAAAACAAATAATGATTCTATGGAAAGAGTAACAGTGCTACCTTCTGACAAACTATTTGATAGTTTTATTGATGAAAAATATATTCCTTCCGGAAAGGATAAGTATTATCTTAGAAATACTCAGGTCCATGCTCCAAAGGACGGATGGCGTCATCTGAGAAGTGATGAGATAGAAACACTTGTGAAAAATGATAATTCAGCTATTAGCTGGGACAACATCATGGTTACGAAAGAATTTGACCCAATGATGATTAAAAACAATAAGTTCTATGGCTTTGTGCGCATAGGTAGAGTTACTGCTGATGGTTTACAATACCATGATTTAAGACTTCCCTGCGGAATATCGAACAGCTCAATACACTCTTGTGATATTGGTGATGATGTAGCAATTCACAATGTTCACTATCTGTCTCATTACATAGTCGGAGACCGTTGTATGCTTTTTAATATTCAGGAGATGTCCTGTACAGATCATGCAAAGTTTGGCAATGGAATACTTAAAGAGGGCGAAGAAGAAAATATCAGAGTTCGAATAGAACTAATGAATGAGACAGGTTGTAGAAAAATCCTACCTTTTGATGGAATGATTGCCGCCGATGCCTATATGTGGGCAAAATATATTGACGATAAAATCTTACAGGAACGTCTTACTGCTATAACCCAGAATTCTTTCGATAATCGTCGTGGCTTCTATGGCACTATCGGGTCAGGTACCGTTGTGAAAAACTCATGGATTATCAAGGATGTGAAAATCGGAAGTTGTTGTTATATTAAGGGCGCAAGCAAACTAAAAAACCTGACAATAAATTCCTCCGATAAAGAAACAACTCAGATAGGCGAAAATGTAGTATTGGTAAATGGTATTATCGGATATGGATGTCGTTTGTTCTATTCCTGTATAGCTGTAAAATTTGTACTCGGGAGTCATTCGAATTTGAAATATGGTGCTCGTTTGATTGATTCGTTTATGGGTGACAATTCTACAATATCATGTTGTGAGGTACTGAACAATCTGCTATTCCCTGGACATGAACAGCATCACAATAATTCTTTCCTCATCGCTAGTGTCGTTAAGGGACAGTCCAATATTGCTGCCGGAGCTACAATCGGATCAAATCATAATAGTCGTACAAATGATGGAGAGATAGAGGCTGGTCGTGGATTCTGGCCCGGTCTTTGCACAAGTATCAAACACTCCAGTAAGTTTGCGAGTTTCACAATATTATCTAAGGCCGATTACCCTTCGGAAATCATCAATCCTTTTCCTTTCGCTTTGCTGAGTAATGATACTGCTAATGATGAGCTACATGTGATGCCTGCATTTACATGGATATATAATATGTTTTCGATGGCTAGAAATGCGCGTAAGTATGCTATGCGTGATTCCAGAGTCTTTAAGATTCAAAATATCGAGTTTGTTCCTTTTGCGCCTGATAGTATGGAGGAGACATTACACGCGCGTACATTATTAGAAGAGTGGACGGCTAAATCATATTTGAAATCCAAAGGAAAAGATGACATTAATGATGCTGGGCTGATTAATATAGGAAAGGAACTTTTGAATGGTGACAGAAAAGTTGTTGATAAATTGGAAATCTTCGGTGAAAATATAGAGAAGGGCAAACGTAATGTCCGCATATTGAAGGTATATGATGCTTATCATGCTTATGGCGATATGATAATATTCTATGCCATAAAGAATATGGTTGGATATCTTGAAGCAAATCCGGAGGAAACATTCCAGTCTATGGCTACAAAAATAGATATCCCTCATGAACCTGATTGGATAAATTTGGGTGGACAGATAATGCTTGCTTCTGATTTTGATAATCTGAGAAATGATATTAAGAACGAGAGTATCAATTCATGGAAAGAAATTCACAAACGTTATAATGATATTTGGAAAAAATATCCGATGGATAAGCTTTGTCATGCTTTCAGTTCTCTCAAAATGATTATCGGTGAAGAACTTCTTTCTTCTGAAGTGTGGATTGAACTACTAAACAAAGGTATCGAGATTCAAAACTTCATATGTGATCAAGTTTTAAAATCAAGAAAGAAGGACTATGATAGTATTTATCTTCATTCTACATGTAGAAACGATGAGGAATTTCAGGCTGCTTTCGGTCCGTTGGAAAAAAATGATTTTATTGAGTATACTCTTGATGATACAAAGAATTTTATTGAGAGAATACAGGAATTGAAAAAAAGAGTAGAGTAGTAGTATAAACATATCAATAATTAAACAAATGAATTTACATGATCAAGATTACGCAAAGTATGCGTTGGTTCGTGAAATGATGGATACAATAGAGACAGTTGGAAAATTCAATCCTGACTGTACAAAGGAGATTGCGGCTAAAGTTAAAAGTGCGGGAAAGATGTTTTTTACCGGAGAGGGTTCCAGTAGAATATTTCCGGCAAAGAATGCGCTACGTAAGTTTAAACGTTGGGGTATTGATATCAACGCTCAGACAGACGGTTCATGGCAGTCACGTGAGTATGATTTGAGTAACTATGCAGTATTCTTGGCCTCCAATTCAGGCAGAACCAAAGAGGTTACTCTGTTGGCAAAGAAACTAATGGAAGAGGCCAATAAACTGCGTTTCGGCCTTACTGCTAACCAGGATACGGTTTTATCAACATTCTGTTCATCTACTCATGTTCTGAACTGCGGTTGGGAACAGGCTGTTGCTGCTACCAAGAGTGTTGTAGAGCAGGCTCTATATTATGAATCAATATTGTGGAACTTAGCCGGTTTGGATAAGACAGCAGAGTTAGCTGCTCTTCCGGAAAAATTAAAGCAAGCTCTCACTCTTCAGATACCATCGGAGATAGTAGATTGGGTCAAAGAAGCCAATACAATCTATTTTGCAGGTTACAATGACGGTGTTGCAGAAGAACTGACATTGAAAACCAATGAGATTACACGTCGTAAATCCGACTTCTTAGAGGGTACTTATGTTTTGCACGGCATTGAAGAGGTTATGCACGAAAAAGATATTATCTTCATGATTGATCCAATCATGGGAGAATGTGAAAAATTCCAGGAGTATCTGATAAACGGAGCAGGTGTACGAATCGTTGCAATATCGGATCATGACACTCCTTTCCCGACTATCAAGACTCCGGCAGCAGGTGATATGAATCCTTATGTGTTCCTTTGTGCAGGATGGAATCTTCTTGTCGAGATAGGAATCAAGACAGGTATGGACCTGGATCATCCAAATCGCGCCCGTAAGGTGGGTAATGAGTTTATTGCAAAATAATAGCGGAAAACCTATTCATTTATATCTCGGCTTTCAGGTGAAGACTGGAAAATCTTCGCTTGAAGGCCGTTCTCTTTTTTAAGAGACGAATGTTGATAAATTGTAGAGATAATGATTGACTATTCAGTCATCTTTTAATTAACTTTGCATAGAAGGTAAGAAAAATCTTTATACCATGAAGATTCCTTCAGTAATAATTTAAAATAATAATAATGGCAAAGAAAGAGACAGAAGATGCCGGAGGTAATCGTATGGCTATCTCCGAGAAGATGAAAGCCCTGCAGGCCGCCACAGAAAAAATCGAAAAGAGCTTTGGAAAAGGTTCTATTATGAAAATGGGTGACGAGATTGTAGAGCAGGTTGAAGTTATACCCACAGGATCCATAGGCCTTAACGCGGCATTGGGCGTAGGTGGTTATCCCAAAGGTAGAGTCATTGAGATTTACGGACCGGAATCATCCGGTAAGACCACATTGGCAATCCATGCTATCGCTGAAGCTCAGAAGAACGGAGGTATAGCTGCTTTTATTGATGCCGAGCATGCCTTTGACAGATTTTATGCGGCTAAATTAGGTGTGGATATCGATAATCTGTGGATATCTCAGCCGGACAACGGAGAACAGGCTCTTGAGATAGCAGAGCAGTTGATTCGTTCTTCGGCTATAGATATTATTGTAATTGACTCTGTTGCCGCATTGACACCAAAGGCTGAGATTGAAGGTGATATGGGTGAGAACAAGGTTGGTTTGCAGGCCAGGCTTATGTCACAGGCTTTAAGAAAGCTTACATCAACTATCAGTAAGACCAATACCACATGTATATTCATCAATCAGTTACGCGAAAAGATTGGTGTCATGTTCGGTAATCCGGAGACCACAACCGGAGGTAACGCTTTGAAATTCTATGCTTCCGTACGTCTGGATATTCGTCGTGTAACCCAATTAAAGGATGGTGAGGACGTCGTGGGTAATCAGGTTCGTGTAAAAGTGGTCAAAAACAAGGTCGCACCTCCATTCCGTAAAGCCGAGTTCGATATCATGTTTGGTGAGGGAATATCCAGAGTTGGTGAGATAGTTGATCTGGGAGTAGAGTATGGTATAATTAAGAAAAGCGGCTCATGGTTCAGTTATGGTGATACCAAACTGGCTCAGGGGCGTGACGGTACTAAACAATTGATTTCCGATAATCCTGAATTGTCAGATGAATTGGAGGCAAAGATAATGGATGCCATCAAGCACAAACATGACGCTCCGATAGCTGATTGATTGAGCGTATTCTATACCAAGGCGGTACTATTTGTCATAGTGCCGCCTTTTTTTTGTAATGAATTGGCATGAGCATTTTGATTATTCTGCCAAATAGTCAGATAATGAAAACTGTCATGTTTATGGCATATTGTTTGTCATTTTTGGGCAGCGGATGTTCTGAATGACAGGGTATCCAAAAAAAAGGACAAACAAAAAAACAATATAATTATGGGAAAGATTATTGGCATTGACTTAGGAACAACAAATTCATGCGTTTCCGTTTTTGAAGGAAACGAGCCGGTTGTTATAGCAAATAGTGAAGGTAAGCGTACAACTCCTTCTATCGTAGCATTCGTTGATGGTGGCGAGCGTAAGGTGGGTGATCCTGCCAAGCGTCAGGCCATCACAAACCCGCAGCGTACCGTGTTCTCTATCAAGAGATTCATGGGTGAGAACTGGGACCAGGTTCAGAAAGAAGTAGCTCATGTACCTTACAAGGTAGTAAGAGGTGACAACAATATGCCGCGTGTGGACATCGATGGACGTCTTTATACAGCTCAGGAAATATCAGCTATGGTTCTTCAGAAGATGAAGAAGACCGCTGAAGATTATCTGGGTCAGGAAGTTACAGAGGCTGTCATCACAGTACCTGCATACTTCAGCGATTCACAGCGTCAGGCCACCAAGGAAGCCGGTCAGATAGCCGGACTCGATGTAAAACGTATCGTCAATGAGCCTACTGCCGCAGCACTTGCTTATGGTATAGACAAGGCTCACAAGGATATGAAGATAGCAGTATTCGACCTGGGTGGTGGTACATTCGATATCTCAATCCTTGAGTTCGGTGGCGGTGTATTCGAGGTTCTTTCTACAAACGGAGATACCCACTTAGGCGGTGATGATTTCGACCAGGTAATCATTAATTGGCTTGTTGAAGAATTCAAGAAAGATGAAGGTGCAGACCTTACAGCAGATCCAATGGCTCTTCAGCGTCTTAAGGAGGCTGCAGAGAAGGCCAAGATAGAGCTGTCATCATCTACTACTACAGAGATTAACCTGCCGTATATAATGCCTGTTGCAGGTGTACCGCGTCACTTGGTAAAGACTCTCACAAGAGCCAAATTCGAGTCTCTTGCACACGGACTTATTCAGGCTTGTTTAGAGCCGTGCCGTAAGGCTATGAGCGATGCCGGTCTGAGCAATTCCGATATAGATGAAGTAATCCTGGTAGGTGGTTCCAGCCGTACTCCTGCAGTTCAGAAACTTGTAGAGGACTTCTTCGGCAAGGTACCTTCAAAGGGTGTTAACCCTGATGAAGTAGTTGCAGTAGGTGCATCTATTCAAGGTGCCATTCTAAACAAAGAGGGTGGTGTAGGCGATATCGTACTTCTTGATGTAACTCCGCTGTCAATGGGTATCGAGACATTGGGTGGCGTTATGACCAAGCTGATAGACTCTAACACAACCATACCGTGCAAGAAGAGCGAGACATTCTCTACCGCTGCCGACAACCAGACTGAGGTCACCATTCACGTTCTCCAGGGAGAGCGTCCTATGGCAAATCAAAACAAGTCAATCGGTCAGTTCAACCTGACAGGAATCGCTCCGGCCCGCCGTGGTATTCCTCAGATTGAGGTAACATTCGATATCGATGCCAACGGTATCCTCAAGGTATCCGCAAAGGATAAGGCTACCGGCAAGGAACAGGTCATCCGTATCGAGGCTTCCAGCGGACTCAGCAAAGAAGAGATAGACCGTATGAAGGCCGAGGCTGAAGCCAATGCCGATGCCGACAAGAAAGAGCGTGAGAAGATAGACAAGCTCAATCAGGCCGACTCCTTGATCTTCCAGACCGAGCAACAACTGAAAGACCTTGGCGACAAGCTTTCAGCCGACAAGAAGGCTCCTATTGAGACTGCTCTCCAGAGCTTGAAAGATGCTCACAAGGCTCAAGATGTTGATGCAATAGATAAATCTATGGCCGAACTGAATACCGCCTTCCAGGCAGCAAGTGCAGAGATGTACGCTCAGAGCGGTGCTCAACAGGGCGGTGCAGGTCAAGCCGGTCCTCAGGATGCTCAGCCTAACGACAACGCCGGTAGTAGTTCCAATGGCAGCTCTCAGGACGACAACGTCCAGGATGCTGACTTCGAAGAAGTTAAGTAATTACGACAAATAACAGAAGTTATAGATAAGTGAAAAGGTGTAGCCCAAAAGGTTACACCTTTTTTGTTGATAATAGTTTCTTCAAATCTCAGTGAAGGTCAGTGCCAACGAAGCAATATAGTAATTTCCGGAACAGATAATTTAATTAAATAGTATTATCTGTTCGGATTTTGACTATATTTGCAGCGCTTAAGATTTAAAATATATGAAGCTAATCTCTGAATTAGGTAATACACCTATTGATTTTGCTGTTTTAAAGTCTATGTTTTCTGACTATATGTCTGTGCATAATAAGATCGGCGAATTGGAAAAGTCCGGCAAACTTATCAGAATCAAAAAAGGTATGTACGTGGTTTCTCCCAGCGTGAGCGGAAAGCTTCTGTCCGAAGAACTTATCGCTAATCACCTCTATGGCCCATCTTATGTTTCGATGGGGTATGCATTGCGATATTACGGTCTGATTCCTGAGAGTGTCTACACCATTCAATCAATGACAACAAAACACTCTAGAGAGTTTAGAAATCCACTTGGAACGTTTCAATATACGCAATGCACAAAAGAGTATTTTTCAATTGGCATAAGACAAGAGATTAAAGAGCTCACTTCATTTATTATTGCTTCTCCGGAAAAGGCTCTTTGCGATTTAATTATCAATACTCCAAATCTTAATCTTCGCTTTCAGAAAGATATTCTATCATACATAGAAGAGGATCTTCGCTTCGATATGGAGGCTTTTTATAAAATGGATATATCAATTTTTGAACAGTGCATAAAGATGGGCAAGAAAAAGGCTTCTATTACAAACCTGATTAAACTCTTACAACGATGAATTCTATTTACGAGCAAATGCTCTCAAAATATCAGATTGTCAGTGAAAAAGATCGTCGCAATGCTATCTATGAGGTGATGCAACAGATAACATTAGCAGGTCTATATCGTGGAGGTTTTTTTGATAAAGCTGCTTTTTATGGCGGTACTTGTTTGAGAATATTCCATAAGTTGGATCGTTTTTCAGAAGATATGGATTTTTCACTTTTGTCACACGATGAATCTTTTAATCTGGAAGACTATTTTCCTGCTATCATTGATGAGTTTAGTACATTAGGTCGTGATGTAGTCATTACCAAAAAAGATAAGCGGAATTTCGGAAAAGTGGAATCTGCCTTTTTGAAAGATGATACAGAAGTGTATGATATGGCTTTTCAGACGGAGAAAAGCTTGAAGATTCAGATAGAAGTAGATAAAAATCCGCCCCTGAATTTTCAGACTGAGCATAAGTTGCTGTTACATCCATTCTCATTTATGACACGGTGTTTTATTCTCCCTGATTTATATGCTGGAAAGATGCACGCTTTGGCCTTTAGGTCATGGAAGAATAGAGTAAAGGGGCGAGACTGGTACGATTTCGAGTGGTATGTAAGAAATGGTATTAAACTGGATTTCAATCATTTGCAGGAGCGTATTCGTGAGTTTAATGGAATAGAATTAAATAAAGAAGAGTTTATCAGACTTCTGAAAGAGAAGATTGAAGATACCAATATAGATATGGTAAAACAAGACGTAGAACCTTTTGTTAAGAATATTGATAGTCTACAAATTTGGTCCACTGACTATTTTATTCAACTAACAGATATGATTAGTTTTGAATAACTGGAGTTGCTAAATTAGCAGGGACACGGAATTAACATTGTTACCATGGACATCAAGATAAAAAGTATGGCGTTGCTGCACAGGGGAGGCCGACAACCCGTTAGACAAATAGTAATTTTGTCAACCATCGTCGGAAAGATTAGTTTCAGGTGTAAAGTAGGGCGAGGGTGTTTCAAACGATTCGTTTGGAAAGCGCAGTTCAGCCGTTTGGCGCCATCCGATTCGTTTGGCGC
>CAZYFO010000032.1:0-19567 GCA_964646955.1 uncultured Bacteroidaceae bacterium
GGTAAACCTTCATTTCTTAACTCGCAAACTTTTCTACCACTTTTTTCTAGAAAAATCGCAAAAGGCCGTCCTTCAAATCATTAAACAGAAATAAAAAATACAGCTTCTTAAAAACGATTTCCCATTCTATTATTTTGCATCCAAAACATAGCGAGAAAAGAAGGGAACTACAATTATACGATTTCTTTTTCGAAAAACCTAGAAATATTCCAAGTTATTTATATAATATAAGGTGGGCAACTAAAAAGCCGCCCACCTTATATTATCCAGAAGCATGATAAAACCAAAATTATTCCGGATTCTCAGGTGTGATAAGTTTATATCCTTTTCCATGGATATTGATAATCTCAACTGATTCATCATCCTTAAGATGTTTGCGAAGTTTGGTTATATAAACATCCATACTTCTTGCATTGAAATAGTTATCGTCTACCCAGATTGACTTAAGAGCAAAATCGCGCTGAAGAATCTCATTCTGATGAGAGCAAAGCAGACTCAACAACTCTGATTCTTTTGTTGTCAATTTTGTAGCTTTTGTTCCAATAGAAAGAATCTGTTTCTTTGTGTCAAAAACGAAGCGACCGATCTGATATGAAGATACTTCCTTAGATTTCTTGCCTCTTACTCTACGAAGAATGGCCTCTATCCTTAATGTTAGTTCTTCCATGCTGAACGGCTTTGTGATATAATCATCCGCTCCAATTTTAAAACCTTCTAAAATATCCTCTTTCAATGTCTTTGCAGTCAAAAACATTATTGGAACCTCCGAATTAGCTGAACGGATCTCTTTTGCTAGTGTAAATCCGTCTTTCTTTGGCATCATGACATCCAATACACAGATATCAAATTTGCCCTTGATGAATGACTTATAACCTGCGTCTCCATCCGGACACAATTCAGCGTTATAGCCCTTAGCTTGTAGATACTCTCTGAGCAACATGCCAAGGTTTTCATCGTCCTCACACAACAAAATGTTTAGTTTTTCTTCCATGTTAATCGTTATTTTGGGGTAATGTAATAATAAACTTCGTTCCTTGTCCTAACTCACTTTCAGCACGAATTGTGCCTTTATGATTTAATATTATCTTCTTAACATAAGCCAAGCCCAATCCAAAACCTTTTACATCATGCAGATTTCCTGTATGGACTCTATAGAACTTCTCAAATACTTTCTTTAAATCGTCCTTCTTGATTCCTACACCATTGTCTGCAATAGAAATCATCAGCTTATTGTTTTCATTCCAGGTACGTACTTCCAAGCACAGACTAACGTCACTTCTCTTATACTTAACAGCATTATCCAATAAATTAAAAATCACGTTAGTGAAATGCATTTCATCGGCATAAGCAAACGGGTCCTCTGTTTCAAAATGAGTATTAATTGTTCCTCCACAATTTTCGACTTTTAGTCTAAAAGTATTAACCACACCATTTATCAACTCATCAATATCCATCTCTTTTAATTTAAGAGTATTGCTTTGTCTCTCGAACATGGACATCTGAAGAACCTTCTCAACCTGAAAGCGTAAACGTTTGGTCTCATCATTTATAACGCCGGAAATGTGTTGAAACATCTGAGGAGATTTCGCAACCGACGGATCATTCAACATCTGAGCAGCTAACGAAATTGTGGATATCGGCGTTTTAAATTCATGAGTCATATTATTTATAAAATCATTCTTAATCTCTGTCAATTTCTTTTGGCGGAATACAATAAACAGAGTAAACAAGAATGTTATTAATAATACTCCCATAAAAATCAAAGAAGGAATCATGAAATTCACGGAACTGTCAATATAGTCATGTAACGTTGGAAAATAAACCCTGATAACTCCCATCTTATTCGGTGAATCATTTCTAAAAATAGTCTGTGAATATGAACCGTTTAAATCTTTCGAATCAAAATCCTTACAACCGCAAGAATATACGATTCTACCGCTTGTGGTGGTTACTACAAAATGAAAAGGCAATTCAATACCATTATCCTTTAACTCAGCTGTAAGCTCGTTGGCCAATATGCCATAATCAATACGTTGTGCCAGAGGCCTGCCACTTGCCGTATTCAACATACTGTAGATAACTTCATCTATCAAAGCTTTTTGAGAAATATATCTTTTCAATAAATCCTGCTGTAGAGTACGACTTTTTTCCGTAACTGTCTTGTTTGAGTTAGGATTGGGTCGAGGCATTTGTAAGGAAGGAATTGTATTCGGCTGAGGTGATGAAGAAATCTCCTGACTTACAGAAAATGTACTCCCATCAGGAAATGTAACTTGCTGTTGAAAAAAGCCTGAGTAGGGATTATACTGAGCCGCATTTCGTTCCATATCAGCAAGGTCCTTCTCTAAATACTTCTTGGTCTCTTCCAACTCAAGAATATGAACGACCTCGTATAAACTACGTTTAACAGATTCATCAAATTGTTGTTGACGCATAGTTGTCATCTCCTTTATGTAGCTAAACTGCAATAATAGCAGGACACAAAAGGAAACACCCATTACACCACCTAATATCCAAATTGAAGTCTTTTTCATATCACAAATATACAACAACATTTATTACATATGTCAATAACCGAAAAAAATTAAGTGAAAATAACACAAAAAGAGGCATATACTTAACAGTGCAGCCTCTTTAAGTTGCTATTTTCGCAACTTCAGAAAATCATTCTTCTTCCTTATGTTTAGAATCAAATTCATTAATTAGCTTATCTTGGATATCGGAAGGAACTAATTCATAAGCAGCAAAACTCATTACAAAAGAGCCGCTACCACCGGTAATTGAACTCAACGCGGTCGAATAAGAGGCCATCTCTTTCAAAGGAACTTTAGCCTTTAGCACTTGATAAGCACCTTCTGTCTCCATTCCCATAATCATTCCTCTACGGCCTTGAAGATCACTCATTACATCACCCATACTCTCCGATGGAACTAGGACTTCTACATCATACACAGGCTCCAGAATCTTTGGACCTGCCTCCTTAAAGGCTGTACTGAAAGCATTTCTTCCAGCCAAGAGGAAGGATATTTCATTGGAATCAACCGGATGCATTTTTCCATCATATACAATAACACGGACATCACGTGCATATGATCCTGTCAATGGACCTTGCTCCATACGTTGCATAATACCCTTCAATATAGCAGGCATAAAACGTGCATCTATGGAACCTCCGACAATACTGTTTACGAATACCAATTTTCCGCCCCATTCCAATGGATATTCCTCAACACCTTTCACACTCATCTTAAATTCCTGTCCTCCGAACTTGAACATATCCGGCATTGCTTTCCCCTCCTCATAAGGCTCAACAATAAGATGCACCTCACCGAACTGGCCGGCACCTCCAGACTGTTTTTTATGACGATAATCGGCACGAGCAGCCTTTGTAATAGTTTCTCTATATGGAATCTTCGGTTCTTCAAAGACTATCTTCAGCTTATCATTGTTCTCAATACACCATTTAAATGTACGTAAATGGAACTCACCTTGACCGCGAAGAATAACCTGACGCAACTCCTTTGATTGCTCAATACGCAATGTAGGATCTTCTTCTCTCATTCTTGAGACAATAGTCATCATCTTCTCTATTTCAGACTCATTTACAGGTCGAATAGCACGTGAGTATTTTGAGTTTGGGAATTTGACAAAATTGAAACGGTTCTCTGCACCATTTGCATTTAATGTATTGCCTGTCTTAACCTCCTTTAGTTTTACAGTACAACCTAAATCGCCAGCGGACAACTCTGAAACTTGAGTACGAATAGAGCCATCACTGACAAACAACTGTGCAATACGTTCTTTCGAACCACGATCCGCATTCAAATAATCCTCACCCTCATGAACTGTACCGCACATTACTTTAAAATAAGAAACAGCTCCAATATGAGGTTCAATCGAAGTCTTGTAGAAGAATAATGATGTTCCAGGGGCAGTTAGAGGTACAACATCACCTTTAACATTCGATACGGGACTTCCATTAATAGGTGATGGAGCTACATTACCCAAGAATTCCAATAAACGGCTAACTCCTACATCTGTCAAAGCGGAAATACAAGTGATTGGGAAAAGGCTCTTTGATTCGAGTCCCTTACGGAATCCAAAACGAATTTCATCAACAGTCAATTCACCTTCATCAAAATATTTATTTAGTAAAGCCTCGTCATTCTCAGCTGCTGATTCTGTGATTATCTCACGCATCATTGTAGCTTGATCTGACACTGAAGCCGGAATATCTTCTAATTTTGGGGCTGATCCTTCAGCAAAGGTAATCTTTTGATTAATCAGCACATCAATAATACTCTTAAAGCCAGGGCCTGACGACTCAGGGAATTGAATTGGAACAGCAATCTTACCAAATGTAGAACGAATCTGCTCAACTACATTATCATATTCCAATTTATCACTATCAGCATGATTTATTACAAAAAATGCCGGTTTATTTAATCTTCGTACTATTCTAAAATTGTTTATCAAACCCACATCCACTCCGTGAGTTCCATTTACAAGAAGCACAGCAGCATCACAAATACTAATTGCGGTAACAGCCTGACCCGAGAAATCGTCGGAACCGGGACAATCAAAGAAATTAAACTTCCTTCCATACATTTCTACAGTAAAAACCGTTGAATAGACTGAGTAACCATACTCTTGCTCAACAGTCGCGGTATCGCTTACTGTATTATGGGCATTCACAGCCCCACGACGCTTTATAACTCCACCCTCGAACATGATACTTTCAGCGAGGGTGGTTTTCCCAGATCCGGCGCCACCTACAATAGCAATATTTCGGATCTCTTCTGTTTTATAATTCTTCATTAGGTAAGTAATTAAAAGGTTAAAACAAAGCAAATTGGATAATTAGTATCGGCAAACTTAACGAATCTTTAGCATATATCAAATAAAAGCATGTATTATCTTTTACGCAATTTGATTGTATTTATATGTAATTTTGTAGCAAATTTTCCAACGTAATGTCTGGTTTATACATCCACATACCATTTTGCACAAAACGGTGTGCATATTGCGGTTTCTTTTCTACCACCTACAACAATATGATCGACAAATATGTCGATACATTATGTTTGGAGATAAAAAACAGGAAAGATTATATTGGAAAAGACCTACTTCGTACCATCTATTTTGGTGGAGGAACTCCTTCTCTACTAAACAAAAATCAACTGGTAAAAATATTCGACTCAATCTATTCTTCTTTTAATACCGAGAGTATTATTGAGACTACAATCGAATGTAATCCGGATGATCTTAGTCCGGAATACATTCAAATGCTTTCTTCTCTCCAGATAAATAGGATTAGCATTGGAATTCAGACTTTTGATGATAAGCTACTATCCTTTTTGGGAAGAAGACATAATTCCAATCAAGCCATTAATGCCGTAAAAGAGTGCAAGTATTACGGTTTTTCGAATATAAGTATCGACTTGATGTATGGTCTTCCCGGACAGGACATTTCTATGCAATCGGAAGATATCAAACAGGCCATCATGCTCGATGTTCCTCATATTTCTGCATATCATCTTTCTTACGAAGACAATACTCCACTAAAAATGATGAAAGACAATAAAAGCATTATGGCATTAGAGGAGGATATCAGCGTTTCAATGTTTGATAATGTATGTAGTTCATTGGAGAGAGCAGAATACAACCACTATGAGATATCCAACTTCTGTAGAGATGGATTTGAATCAAAACACAACAGCGGATATTGGAATAACACAACCTATTTAGGACTTGGAGCAGGTGCACACTCATATAACGGTTTTTCACGCCAATGGAATCCTAACGACATCAATTCATACATAAATGGCATAGAAAACGGTTCTGATGTCTCTCAAAAAGAGGTATTATCTGCAACTGACAAATATAATGAAAGCATAATGCTGGCTTTACGTACTTCAAAAGGTATTGATATTGAACACTTCAAACAAATATTTGGTTCTCAAGCTGTAGATAAAATATTAAATGATACACGTAGATATATTGACTCAGGTACACTGATACATGAAAAAGACTTCATCCGTTTTAAGGAACACAGCCTTTTCATAAGCGATGAGATAATAAGTTCTTTATTTATCGTATAGATATCACATCATTTCACGTATAACTTTCATCACATCTTCTCCGATGGCATTAGCTGCCTCTGGAGTTGAAGCCTCTGAATAGACTCTTATTATTGGCTCAGTATTGCTCTTTCTGAGATGCACCCATTTATCCGGAAAATCGATTTTTACTCCGTCAATATCATTTATTTCCTGATTCTTATATATATTCTTTACCTTTTTCAGAATTGAATCTATATCTGTTCCAGACACTAATTCAATACGATTTTTCGCGATATAATATTGAGGATAGGTATTTCGCAGTTCACTGACTTTCTTCCCTTGATGAGCCAGATGACTAATAAAGAGAGCTATGCCAACAAGTGCATCACGTCCGTAATGAGACTCAGGATAAATGACACCTCCATTACCCTCTCCTCCAATAATAGCGCCTGTCTCTTTCATTTTGGTTACAACATTTACCTCTCCCACTGCAGCAGAGTTATACTTGCAACCGTATTTTTCTGTTACATCTCTCAAGGCTCTGGTCGAACTCAAATTTGAAACTGTATTTCCCGGTGTATTGGAAAGGACATAATCAGCGACAGTCACCAATGTATACTCTTCTCCGTACATCTTTCCATTTTCATCGATAAAAGCCAGCCTGTCCACATCAGGATCCACTACAAAAGCCACATCGTAACCGCCTTTCTTCATCAGCCCCATAATATCTCCAAGATTCTTCTCCAACGGTTCGGGATTGTGTTTAAAATCTCCAGTTGGATCACAATATAGTTTAGCTACATTCTTTACACCTAATCTTCGCAGTAATTCCGGCAATATTACTCCCCCAACAGAATTTACACAATCAATAGCAACAGAGAAATCAGCTTTTTTGATTGCATCCACATCTACGAGACTCAGATTCAATACAGAATCAATATGACGGACGTTCATTGAATCGTCTGATTTGTACTTACCCAAATCATCAACTTCCGAATACGAAAACTTTTCTGAATCAGCTATACTTAACACCTCATTACCCTCAGCAGCATTTAAGAACTCTCCTTTATTATTCAGCAGCTTTAAGGCATTCCAATGACGAGGATTATGACTAGCCGTTAGAATTAGACCACCATCTGCCTTCAACCAAGTTACAGCCAATTCCGTTGTGGGAGTAGAAGCAAGACCGATATCAGTAACATTAAGCCCCATACCCATAAGTGTGCCGCAAACAATCTGTCGAACCATCTCTCCGGATATACGGGCATCCCTACCTACTACTATATTTTTTGCTGATGGGTTATACTTTTTCACCCATGTTGCATAAGCCGAAACAAATTTTACTATATCTAAAGGGGTTAATCCATCACCTGCTATTCCACCAATTTCTCCGCGAATCCCGGAGATAGATTTTATCATTGCCATTTTTCTGATTTTATAGTTATTTCATAAAAACGAGGATTTACGTTTAAAGCAGCGCTTTGCGTACCCTGGTTGTGAGATACAATTAAACGAACCTTTGCTGCAGCTAATTCACCGATAAAATTCGGCTTAATAAATGGAAGGGTCATTATCCAGCCATTAGGAACAGCACTTCCATAGGAGGAAAACATTACTCCGGAAATAAATGAAGCGGAATAAGTGTCACTGACTCTTGAGCAGTAAAAAGATTCAGGGCTGGTATTAAAAAGATTCATTGTCAATGTGTCTGAATTGGAAATGTCGTATTCATAATATCGGGCAGTAAAATTTTTTCTTTCTCCTTCAGACATCAAGCTCCCGGTTCCTCTCTGAATTATCTGCAAATAAACACCTTTATCGCTAAAAAGTACATATTCGTTTTTTGAGAAGTCCGGTCCTGAAAACGGATTGTTTGTTATTGTATCTCTTAGGAACTGATCCAAGGTAATCACTTGGATACCATTATCAGAAATAAAAGCATTTATATCCAGACGTTCCTGCTCTTTCTGTCGAGCATATGTCTCTTCTTCCTTACAAGCCGACAGGAATAATATCCCTATCAAGGCTCCAAATAAAAATCCGTTATATTTTATCATATTGATATTTTTCAAACACTACTCATTACTTGATAAAAAGTTGTCTGATACACTCCTCATCTGATTTTGACCACCGTTTCATCCCTTCGTGAAATTTCTCAACAGCCAATTCCAGTGTATCATGAAACTCACCCCCCGAAGCATTCTTATGCCCTCCACCTCCAAAGTACTCTGATGCGAATATATTACAAGGGATATCCCCTACTGACCTCAATGATACTTTAATGATTCTGTTCTCAGTGTCTTCACGCAAGAATACGGAAAATTTAATACCTTTTATCTGTAGAGGCAGATTAACAAATCCTTCCGAATCACCATTCTCATAATTATATTTCTTCATTTCCTTATCTGTCAAAGTAATCAATGCCGTTGACATTTCTTGGAACACCTCCATTTTTTTATTCAGGATAAAACCCATGAGGCGGATTCTTGATTCCGAATAATTACGATATACTTTACGGTATATTTCGTCCTTATCGACACCCTTATCCAAAAGGTGGCTTATTATGGTGAATATCTGAGGATTATTACTGTTATAGGTAAAAGCACCGGTATCAGTCATCATGCCCGTACACATGCATTCCGCTATCTCCAACGTGATATTCTCATACTCACCTAATGCACATAAGAAATAGAAAATCAATTCAGAAGTAGAAGAAGCTTCCGTATGAGAGAGTATGACATCCCAATTCGTCCCCGGTGAGGGATGATGATCAATCATTATCTTCTTTGCTTTCGAAAATAAGAAAGATGAAGCCATATCGCCTATCCTGCTTATCACATTGAAATCAAGACAACATATCACATCAGCCTTATACATTAACTCTTCAGCTATTTGAGCTTCATTTTTATGAGAAATTATATTTTCTGAACCCGGAAGCCAATTTAAAAAGTCCGGAGGGCAATCCGGTACAATAACAGAAACAGACTTTCCTTTATTGATTAGAAATTGACAAAGAGCCAATGAAGAGCCTATTGCATCACCATCAGGAGACATATGAGTTATAATCACATATCTATCGGCCCACTCCATCCAGATCTTAAAATCTGACACCTCATTCCTCGAGAAGACATTTTCAAGCATCATTCTGCTATATTTTATACTTTTCCGGAGCGAAATTAGCGATAATCGGTCAAACTTCAAAGAGTTTTGAAACAGACTCTCCTAATATATATAAACTCCATATAGTAAAACAAAATAAAATCTCAACTAAACGATGAGTTTTCTTTTCAATCAAGTAAGAAAAAAACAGTAATATCACAGCATATAATATCCAAACGGTAAAAGGATCTGATATTTGAAGAGAGAGATTGGAATATGGTAATTGCTCAATCTGACTAATCATATTGTTTACAAATAAGGTCAATACCGTCAGTATCTTAACCACAACGATTCTCAATAATGGAATAAACGAAACCATCCACAGAACGACCGATAAAGAGACTATCACAAAAAAGACTGGAATAACAATAATATTTGTAATAAGAAAGTAGGTTGAGAAGTTAGAAAAATTATACATCACTATAGGGACAGTTCCAATTTGAGCTGCTATAGAAATGGAGATAATACTCCAAAAATATCCTCCTACAATAGTTCTTGTTTTAATCAGACCGGTTATTTTGGATCCGAACAACAATATGAAGAACACAGCCAAAAATGAGAGTTGGAAACTTATATCATAAACCCCTAAAGGTTGGACAAGTAGAATAATCAATGCTGCAGATGCAAGGCTGTTTATTGATGAGTTCTCTCTGCCATAACATCTACAGATGGAAAGGACGGTAAACATAATCATAGAACGTGTAATCGACAAAGGAAGTCCAATTACAATTGAATAACCCCACATTGATACTATTACTATTAATTCAATTATCCAACGCCTCTTCTTTAAATTAATGAATAACTGAAAAAGAGCAAAAAGGAAAGAAAACATAATACCCACATGAAGTCCGGAAACAGCCAGAATATGACTTGCTCCAGAAGAAGAATATGCAGTTTTCAACTCTTCAGACAGTTCTTCTTTATAGCCAAGTGATACTGCAGCAATTACAGCTAAAACATCATCTTTAAAACCCCACTGACGATATTTCTCCAGCATCATCATTCTTATTTTCAAAGTGCAGATTCGGATATTTTGAATATGTTCAAAATTGGTTCTACGCCAATTGGCATTATTTACCCATAGTGTTCCGCTTATATTATGTCTATATAGATATTTGGCATAATCAAAATTCACAATAGAAGCATCATTCTTCGGCTTTTTGATTATTCCATTAAACAATATTGTTTCTCCCGGTACACATTCCCTTGCAATGCTGTCTTTCGGAACATAAAGGATGATATTTGTCCCATGATAAGTACTGTCAAGCAAAGTTAGATTAAAGCAATAACTCTTGGGCTTCTCAGTAGGATAATCAGTTAAAACGCCTTGATAAACACCTCTCCCCTCTGGCCATTCGACTACAACCTTAGATATTTCCCTTGATGACAGCCAAGCACCTAAAAAGAAAAAAGAAAGCGACAGACTATAACCGAAATATTGGGATAGTCTGCCACCATAATAGTAGATAAAAATTGTCAAAAGGAATAATGATGCAAAGGAGACACAACAAAAGAGCACCATATTTGTGGCGTTCTCAAAAGTATTAGATAAAAGTATTCCTCCAATCAGCGGAATCACCAACCGAATGGATGGATAATCCGCAATTCTCAAATGAATATCATAAATTTCTTAATTGTCTGATAGCCTCTTCCTGATTTAATGCGCTGAAGATTGTATTACCTGACACCAGTATATCCACTCCTGCTTCAACCAATCTCTTTCCGGTCTCAAGGTTTACACCTCCATCAACTTGAATCAAAGCCTTTGAGCGACTCTTTTTAATCAATTCTTTCAGTTGTTTAACCTTATCGATGGAGTGTTCTATAAACTTTTGACCACCAAATCCCGGATTGACAGTCATTATTAGAACTAAATCAACATCATTTATCACATCTACAAGTGATGACACAGGAGTTGAAGGGTTCAGTGTTACTCCAACCTTCATCCCATGTTCTCTAATCTCATGAATAACTCTGTTCAGATGGATACATGCCTCATAATGAACATTTAGATAGGTTGCACCCACCTCTTGAAATTTTTCAATAAATTTCTCCGGCTGAACAATCATCAAATGTACATCAAGAGGTTTTTCGCAATATTTTGCAACATACTCAATGACAGGGAATCCAAATGAGATATTTGGAACAAATACACCATCCATTATATCGAGATGAAGCATATCCGCTTCACTGCGATTAATCATTTCAATATCCTTACGTAAGTCACCGAAATCGGCAGACAGTAAGGAAGGAGCAACCAACACGCTCATAATAATACTTCAATTAAAAAAATGTCAACTCAACGAAAATGAACTTGCATCACTAGGTAAGCCTTCAACTATACGGAAACTGCTAGCAAAATTCCTAATATAGTCAACTGTCTTAGCTGCAGGAGAATCATATCGTTTGCTCTTAAGAGCAGCACGCAAGAGCTTTTCAGAAAGGAGTAACGAAGAAGTAGAAGTCTCATCCATAGGCTTTTCAATATTTGTTTACCTTAGAAACGCAAACATATAAAGAATAGTATTCAAATGGACGATTATTATTTATTTTTCACACAAGAGAAAGTACAATATCTTTTTCTTCGGCCATCTTGCGGATATTAATCAAAGCATACCTCATTCTTCCAAGGGCAGTATTAATTGAAACACCCGTAATATCTGATATTTCTTTAAAACTTAGGTCCTGATAATAGCGCATAAAAACAACTTCCCGTTGATTTTCTGGTAGTTGATTCACTAGACGACGAATATCTTCAAGAGTCTGGCTACAAATCATCTCATCTTCAATATTCGATTCTGATAATGAAGAGTCATTGAATAGATCCAATTCCGATTCATCATTTGATATCAGGTTCTCATTCTTCGTCTGACGAAAATAGTCAATCATAAGATTATGAGCAATACGAGTCAGCCAAGCTCCAAACTTGCCGGAACCGGAATAACCGCCCTTTTGTAAGGTTACTATTGCCTTAACAAAAGTCTCTTGAAAGATATCATCAGCTAAATCTCTGTTACGAACGATGAAACAGATATACGAAAACAACTTATCTTTATATCTATAAAGAAGGACATCGAAAGCCCCACTATCACCTTTTGAATACAGATTGACTAACTCATCGTCATTCTTCAAATTCAAATTCTCCATTACTTTATTCTTTTTGTTATTCGAGTAAAGTTCAGTCTATAGGCAATAGTGGATTAAGTGTATAAAATTATTTTATCTGCAAAGATATGTCTATTTATCATTAATTTGCAAGGGAAGTTGTGATTTTAACATTATTCGCACAATAAATCAGCTTAAAGAACATGAATCAGAGAGTTCATAACCACATAAGAATGCATTTACCGGCATCCTTTTTTTTCCCGAAATCTGAATTTCTGTAAGCTTCAAGCAACCATGACCTGTCGATACTTCAATAAAACTTTTCCCATCCGTATGTATTGAACCCGGCTCGTCAAACTTAGAGTCGGATAATTCTGCTGAGAAAACCTTGAGATTTATTATTCTGCCGTCCTGGAAAATTAAGGTTGTCCATGCCGCAGGATAAGGTGACATACCACGAATGAAATTCCTAATATTTTCAGCTGAGGCTTTCCAATCAATTCTACATGTATCGTTGAAAATCTTTGGAGCTGGCTTAATATTTTGAGTGTTATGCTCCAATAACTTATTTTGTGAAGTACGGTCTACTCTTCCATCAATAATGTCATCAACGGTCTTCATTATTAAATCGGAACCAAGTTGCATAAGTTTATCGTGGAGAGTTCCAGCATTATCGTTATCATCAATCTTTATTCTATCCTGTCGAATAATATCACCGGTATCAATATCATGTTGTAGAAAGAATGTAGTAACACCGGTTTCAGTTTCACCATTAATAATTGCCCAATTTATTGGAGCAGCACCTCTGTATTGAGGTAACAGTGAAGCATGCAGATTAATAGTACCAAATCTCGGCATATTCCAAACTATCTCAGGTAACATTCTAAAGGCAACTACTATTTGAACATCAGCATTCAATGAAGCAAGTTCTTCAATAAACTCGGGGGCTTTCAGTTTTTCAGGTTGCAAGACGGGTATATTGCATGACTGAGCAAAATTCTTCACCGGACTGCATGACAAAACACTGCCATGGCGTCCTGTAGGTTTATCAGGCATAGTCACCACACCTACAATATTATAATCGTTCTCAACTAGTGTACGCAATACTGCCTCTGCAAACTCGGGCGTACCCAAAAAAACTATTCTTAAATCATATTTTTTCATATCACTACTCCTCAGAAAACTCCAACAACACGTTTCTATAGGCACTAAAGATCTTCGATTTGGATACAAATCCAACATATCGACCTTCTTCATCTTCTACCGGTAGATTCCACGCACCCGTTTCATCAAACTTTTTCATTACAAGTTCCATAGGATCAGTTACTGATAGTCTGGCCTGAGGAGACTCCATTAATTTGCCTACTGTAAATCTATAATATAATTCCTGACGGAACATAATATTTCTGATACTTTCAAGACTGACGATTCCAACCATTTTGCCTTCTTCATCAAGTACTGGAAATAGGTTGCGCTTCGATTTCGCAATTACATTCACCAACTGTCCCAGATCCATTTCGGGTTTTACCGACAAAAAATCCTTTTCTATTACATTTTCCATTTTAAGTAAAAGTAATACGGACTGATCCTTATGATGTGTCATCAGCTCACCCTTCTGAGCAAGACGCATTGAGTATATACTATGCGGCTGAAAAATTCTGATTGTCAAATATGACATAATCGATACCATCATAAGAGGTAAGAACATGGAATACCCGCCAGTCAGTTCAGCTATAAGAAATATACCGGTTAAGGGTGCATGCATAACTCCTGACATCAATCCGGCCATACCGAACAATGCAAAATTTCGTACAGAGACAGAAGTATCAGGAGCAATCATCAATACTACTTCCGCAAAAATAAAACCTGTGATACAGCCCAGGAACAAACTTGGTGCAAATATACCGCCACAGCCTCCACCAGCATTAGTAACTGTAGAAGCAAATACCTTTGTAAGAATTACCAATGCAAGATATGCTAATATAAATTCTTCATGCCCATAAAAAAGAGATTTTGCCAATACGGCTTCACCCAAAGAGCTATCATTACCAGTACCGCTCAATAGTAGTGTTATAGTATCATAACCTTCACCAAACAAGGAAGGAAAAAGGAAAATAAGGACACTCAAAATAAGCGCACTTATTATAAACTTTGTATAAGGATTTTTGAACTTCTTAAACCAAGTCTCAAACCAGTGCATTGTCGTAGAAAAATAGAGTGATACCAATCCACATGCTATTCCGAGTAATAAAACATATGGGATCCTGTTTAAATTAAATTTGTCAACGGCAACAAAGTTAAACATTGCATCCGTTCCTGTAAATACATATGAAATGGTTGCTGCCGTCACTGATGAGACAAGTAAAGGGAGTAAAGAGCCCATGCTCAAATCAATCATAAGCACTTCCAAAACAAAAACCAATCCTGCTATTGGAGCTTTAAAGATACCTGCAATGGCTCCGGCTGAACCGCAACCAATCAGAAGCATCAGTGTCTTATGTTCCATTTTAAAGAAACGCCCAACATTTGAACCGATGGCCGAACCTGTAAGAACTATTGGTGATTCAGCACCTACTGATCCACCCATACCAATGGTAATGGCGCTAGTAAGAAGTGAAGACCACATATTATGAGGTTTTATTCTACCATTCTTTTTTGATAGGGCATACAATATCTTCGTTACTCCATGTCCGATATCATCCCTAACAATGTATCTTATCAATAGTCCGGAAATAAAAATACCAATAACCGGATAAACCAGGAAAAGATAGTTTTCTTGAGTCGCATCAAAACGGTTAATCAATCCGCCATGAATCAACGAGATAAGATATTTAAGAAGAATTGCGGCAAAGGCAGTGAAAACGCCAACTATTAAACTGAGTATCAGAATAAACTGACGCTCGCTAATATGCTGTTGCCTCCATTGAACAAATTTATTCAGCAATGATGATGTATCAATATCACTCATACCAATTATTATTCCCTAATTATCTTAAATAACCCACCGGCACCTAATTTGATTATACTTGATGGATGGGAAACTCCCACTTCAATCTGACGATATTTAACTACATAATCAACATTATCAATAATATGCTTTGATATCTCTGAGAAGTTCTGAGGAGAAAGCTCACCACTTACATTCGCCGATGTAGATACAATAGCGCCTTTAAAAGCTCTGCATAAATCTTGTGAAAAAGGCTCTTTTGTAACTCTTATCCCAAGACTTCCATCTTCAGCAATCAGTTCGGGCGCAACTCTTCTGGCTGCGTCGTAGATAATTGTTATTGGTTTCTCCGAAAGTTCCATCATATCATAAGCTACATCAGGAACTTCAGGAACATAATAGTTTAATTTTGCACTCGAATCAATCAAAACCAACATAGACTTACTGTCACTACGTTGTTTTAGCTGAAAAATATTGCGCACAGCATCAGAATTTGAGGCATCACATCCAATACCCCAAATCGTATCGGTGGGATAAAGTATAATACCTCCATCTCTCATAATCTTACACGCTGTCTGTATGTCTGCATCGTATTCTTTCATATCAAAACTCACTTGTGAAATGGAATTTTATATGTTTAAAATCGATTTGCGCCATCTGAAGGACATAGTTACTGTCAGCCAAAAAGACATCACGTCCCTCTATATCGGTAGCCATAAATTGATATTTTCTCTTTTTGAAAGCATCAAGTTCTTCAGCATCATCACTTTCTATCCAACATGCCTTGTACAAGCTTGCAGATTCCCAACGACACATTGCGTTATACTCGTGTTCCAAACGATACTGAATTACCTCAAACTGTAATTGTCCTACAGTTCCAATCAGTTTTCTTCCGTTAAACTGATTGATAAACATCTGGGCCACACCCTCTCCCATAAGCTGTTCCAAGCCCTTAGCTAACTGTTTAGCACGCATGGGATCTGCATTTTCAATATACTTGAACATTTCAGGAGAGAAACTTGGCAATCCTTTGAAGTGCAGATTCTCGCCTTCGGTCATCGTATCGCCAATTTTGAAATTTCCCGTATCAGGAAGTCCAATAATATCACCGGGATATGCCTCTTCAATAGTGCTCTTCCTCTGAGCCATAAACTGAGTAGGTGATGAGAAACGCATTGTTTTTCCGGAACGTACATTCAGATACGGTTCATTTCTCAGAAACTTTCCTGAACACACTTTACAAAAAGCCACAGACGAACGGTGATTAGGATCAATGTTTGCAGTTATTTTGAATACAAAGCCGGTAAATTTCGGCTCTTCAGGCTTAACCTCTCTCTCCTCAGCCATAATAGGACGAGGACTAGGAGCTATCTTAACAAAACAATCAAGCAATTCTTTTACACCAAAGTTATTCAGAGCAGAACCGAAAAATACCGGTGCCAATTTACCATCCAAATAAGCCTGATGGTCAAACGGTTCATATACACCTTCCAATAATTCCAGATCGTTCCTTAATTTCAAGGCTTCTCTTTCACCAACTCTTCGAATCAGATCATCGCTATGAATATCAACCTCCACTTTTTCCGTCACCATCTGTTTGCTTGGGGTATAAAGATCAAGTCTATTCTCGTATAAGTTATATACACCCTTAAAACGGACACCCTTCTCAATAGGCCAGCTTAATGGTCTAACCTTTATCTGTAACTCTTCTTCCAACTCATCCAGCAAATCAAAAGGGTCATTGCCTTCACGGTCCAGCTTATTTACGAATACAATAACAGGAGTATTACGCATTCTACAGACCTCCATCAACTTACGAGTCTGTATTTCGACACCTTTTGCACTATCAATAACTATAATAACGCTATCTACAGCAGTAAGAGTACGAAATGTATCCTCAGCAAAATCCTGGTGACCCGGAGTATCAAGAATATTGACCTTGTAATCATTATAGTCAAATTCCATTACTGATGTAGTAACAGATATACCGCGCTGTTTTTCAATATCCATCCAGTCAGACGTAGCTGTCTTTCTGATTTTGTTTGATTTAACTGCACCCGCTACTTGAATCTGGCCACCGAACAACAGCAATTTTTCAGTAAGGGTCGTTTTACCTGCATCAGGATGCGATACTATCGCAAAAGTTCTTCTTCTATCAATCTCTTCCATATATATAATAAATCCTCAATATCAATCCTCCATGTCTAATTTCAAAACCCCTTTCTTGTCCCTATCATACATAACAGATAAAAGTGATAAAAAAGAAGATATACTCTTCACTGCATATTCAGTTGATTCACTAATCTTTTTCTTCTGCAACCTTAACATCCAGACTCCGTACATAAATTCAAAACAATCACGCAACTCATCGTTGTTTACATTTACAGATTTAGCCCTAAACTCTACGATGAATGGCAAAGCTTTGTAGTAAGACTCTCTATACTCCTCATTTTTTTTTGAATTCAACAAATTCGTATGCAAATCGGTAAGCATGATAATTACATTCTCATTAATCTGCAAATGGCCTCTCTCTTTTTTATTCTCAGAGATCATCATTTCAATAAGATTCTCATACCACTCCTTCCATGATTTCTGCTCACTTTTATTTTTCCCGCAACCCTTAATAACCTTATCAAAGAGCATATCGGCATCATATCCGTTCGCACGAATTAGGTCTTCAACCTGCCACATGTACAGCAGATACTCAGAAATGTTGTTTCTTCTTAACTCTTCAGCAATAAACATATCAAACAGAAAATAGAATATATAGCAGCCATATTACAGATGCAGCAATCAAAATGACTCCAAGGATACGATTAATCATCCATATACCCTTTAAATCAAAACGAGTTCTCAATCTATTGATCAAAAAGGAGATAAAAAACCACCAAAAAAGATCTCCAACCACAACTGACAAATAAGCCATAACTTTCAACAATCCGGAAAACTCACTTATCGGAAAAGTAAAGTAAGTAAACAATGCCAGATAAATAAATATCACCAATGGATTGGAAACGGCAACCAAGAAACCGGATATGTAATAATACAATCTGGAATTCTGATTCCCTCCTGTCTTTTTTTCCTTTGCAAAAGGATTATTTCGGATGGTATGAATACCAAACACAAATAACAAACCGCACCCAACCAGCTTTACTATAAAAAACGTTTCCTTATCTTGTATAAAATCTATTACTAGAGATAATCCAAGCGAAGTACACAAAATATAAATTGCATCACTTAATGAGATTCCCAATCCGGTCATAAAACCGAATCGCCACCCTTTATTGAGTGTTCTTTGAATACAAAGCACCCCCGACGGACCGGTCGGGGCTGCTGCTAAAAGACCTATGGCTAATCCCTTCAGAATTATTGCTAACGTCGAGATGTCAACCAAAGTATTGACAAATAAAGTCATTCTTCCTATAATCAACAAATTTGTTTATCTTCTTCTTCCAATTGGCATAATTATACCAAATGTAACATTTGTCCAAAATTCTTCTGTAGGGATAAACTGTGGATTGACTTTAGCTTTTAAACAATCGCTAGCAAAGAACAGATTAAATCCGACAGGATGCAAATTTATCATAAAGCCATATGCCGTTCCATATGAAGAGAAAGCAACGTTTCCAGTCATATCAAACCATTTCGAAGGGGCAAGAACCAATGATGTACGGGCTTCTGAGAACTTATTTATTCCAGAACGTACAGTAAACAATTCACCCACCGAAATCCAATCAGCAAAAAACATTGAATATTCGGCTCCTAATCTGAAAGTAGCATCCAATTTAACCTTCTCCTTTTTACTTCCTTGGTCATAAATCTTAACCAGATTCTTGAAATCTTCCTCTAGATTATCCATAGTCGGGTCTTCTTCATCTCCGGTAACGTCATAATTACTAAAACCGTTAAAGACTACATCTTCCGTATTGTTTGTTGCAGCAGTCATCATATTCCAACTTATGAGACCTAAATCTGTAAGAGAAGCCGAGAGTTGTAAACCCTCAACCAATTCGCTTATATCATAAACTGCTCCCAAATCCATAGCAAAACCATAGCTGTCAAAACCGTCAAAATCGTAGTCAAAATCTTCAATTTCTTTTTCAGTACCGGTCTTGTAAATTGGTTTCAGACCTGGAGCAGCAACTTTTACTATTGCATTTGCATTAACTCTCCAACTATCACCGGAAATCTTCGCACTTATCTGATCAACATTGGCATCCATATAATAACCTCCAACCAATAGTTTCAACCTCGCACCGATAGTCAGGTTGCTATTAATCTTATGGGAATGACC
>CAZYFO010000033.1:0-18970 GCA_964646955.1 uncultured Bacteroidaceae bacterium
AATGAAGACGGTTTCTTAGGATTAAACGGTGACTTGGTGGTTTGGAATCCGATATTGAACCGTTCTGAAGAGATCTCATCGATGGGTATTAGAGTAGATCAAGAAGCTATGTTGCGTCAGTTGGAACTGACCGGTCAGCAACAGCGTAAGAATCTGTTTTTCCACAAGAAGCTTTTGGCAGGAGAGCTCCCGTTATCCATCGGTGGCGGTATTGGTCAGTCCCGTCTTTGTATGTTGCTGTTACAAAAAGCGCATATTGGTGAAATTCAGTCCAGCATATGGCCTGAGGAGCAGATTGAAGCATGTAAGAAGGCCGGCATTCAACTTATATAATAAATGTGATGGAAGTAAGGATAGATAATAGTTGGAGAACCAGACTTCAGGATGAATTTGACAAGCCATATTTCAAGGCTCTGACAGATTTTGTCCGACAAGAATATTCTCATACTATTATCTATCCTCCCGCTAATTTGATATTCAACGCTTTTGATTTGTGTCCTTTTGACAAGGTCAAAGTTGTCATTCTAGGGCAAGATCCGTATCACGAGCCACTTCAGGCACATGGTCTCTGTTTTTCTGTTAATGACGGCATACCCTTTCCTCCTTCCCTTAATAATATTTTCAAAGAGATCCATTCGGACATGGGAACTGCCATTCCTAAAAGCGGAGACTTAACGCGATGGGCTGTTCAAGGCGTGCTCATGCTCAATGCCACACTCACTGTCAGAGAGCACTTGGCAGGATCACACCAAAAGAGAGGATGGGAGACATTTACTGACGCAGTAATAAAAAAACTTGCGCAGGAAAAGGAAAATTTGGTATTCATACTTTGGGGAGCCTATGCGCAGAAGAAAGGAGATTTCATTGACAGGAAAAGACATCTGGTTCTGTCCTCTGCTCATCCGTCGCCATTGTCAGCCTACAACGGATTCTTCGGCAATCATCATTTCAGCCTCACAAACAAATGGCTTGAAGAACACGGAGAATCCCCAATACAATGGTAATCAATACCACTGAATGGCATTTGAATAGTTACTACGTTTTTTGTATTTGAGCAAGTCAGACAACATGCTTGAATTTGCCTGAATAGAGAAGTTGTATGACTTAATTGGAAAAAGAACCATGCTGCAAGATAGATTGAAACAGTGTAAGTCTCTTGTGATGTTCATCGTGGTTGTAGTAAAATCATGATAAACAAAGTCCCATCCCGACGCAAAATTGATATTCCACTTATTTGTTAGTTTTATATTTCCTGAGACATTCATATTTTGCGTGAACTTATATGGATATCTCATCCTTTTCACATTAATCTCTGCCTTGGTGTTCTCTCTCATTGAAATACCATAAGACAATGATATTGACCAGGGTAGTTTATACATTAGATATCCATCTTCATCAACAGTTGCTTCTCCTTTTTTGTCTGAATCCGAACTCGAACCTTTTTCAGAATCGGATTCTTCATCTTCAAACGAGTCTTCGGACTCTTCATCAGGTTCCCCGTATAACAACTTATCAATTTTTTCCTTCCATTCTCCAAATGTATTGTTTGAGAAGGTATATGAAAAATTCTGACTCATTCCTTGGAAACGGCCAAAACGGCCATAAGACCACTCCGTTCTATCTCCAACTACTACCTTGCCATCTTCATTGAATTCGTAAGCATATGTAGCCCAAGTCGCATTAAAACTGAAGGTGTAATTTTTTGTCAATTTTAGTCTTAACCTAGTATTAAGATTACTCCATGGCTTGGTTTTTGCAGCCATATTATAAGATAAAGAACCTCCAAGTTCGTCTATAATACTTATCTTTTTTATTCCTGTGGTATCTTTCTGTGAACGAACCTTCATCTCTATATTATTCGAAACATTCATTGAGATACTTCCACTCTTACCCTTTGATGTAGTACCGTAGAGAGAACCTGAATACGGAGAGTATTCAACCGTACGAACCTCTCCATTTAAATCAGTATAAGTGTATGTATCCCAGAATCCCCATTTCGAATCCCCAAAATCAGGGTTCATGCTATAACTTATTGAGGGTGAGAAGACGTGCCTTGTCATAATGAATTTTTCACCAAACATCTTTTTCCACAACTTGGAAGGCTGATAATAACCATACAGTTTCGTACTGGCAGATACACTCATGTTATAATCAAACACTCTGTTAAATCCAAAAACCGTATCTCTCGATACAGCTTGCTTGTTCGCATCCCAAGACTGATTAATCTTATAAGTGTACCAACGCTCATTATAATTAAATGACGGCGTAATATTTATATTCTTCAGAATCTGGAACGTAGCACTTAAAGGAATAGAGTGCTTCATTCCGTTTCTCCAATCTCTAACTAAGCTTTTATCCAAAAAATCCTTTTCCTTGGCGTTGATGCTATTACTAAAAGATCCGGAATAGGTGAATGATATCTTTTCATACCATTTATCTGTACCGGCAACTTTTTTTCTCTTAAAAGGATATACACGACTCAATGTAAGATTCAACGACGGGAAAGTTACTGCAAGAGTAGAATCTCTCATATTTTGGGAGAGATTCATGGAACTGGATAAAGAGAGCCCGATATCAGGGAAATTTCTGGAATAACTGACACTTGATGTTCTGGTACTCTGAGATGTCAATGAAGGATTGTATAGGCTTGTCAAGTTTGAACGTTCATAGCTGGTAGTAGCAAAATTCACGCTAGCCGAGAAATTGGAATTGGGATTTGCCTTAGAATCCTGTCTATGTGTCCAACGCACCTTAAAGTCCTTACTTACAGAATAGTCCGGCATACCTTTGTCTCCAAGTTTTGTAGTCAGAGTACTCATGTAAAGGTTTCCGGAGTATTTGTATCTTTTCTTGTACTTACTCTCAGCGGATAATCCCCAAGACCCCTTGGTGAATATTTCGCCCAATACCTTCAAATCAAATTTATCGGATAAGGCAAAATAATAGCCACCGTCTTTCAAATAAAATCCTCTTGACATCTCATCCCCATAAGCAGGGACAATAATTCCGGAAGCGTAATCACTCTCGGTAAACGGGAAAAAACCAAACGGTAAAAAAAGTGGCAGAGGAACACCCAAGACCTCCAGATATGCAGGTCCGAATACTACATCCTTACCAGGACGTACTTTTGCCCTAGTGATGCGAACACCGAAATGAGGATCCTCATGTTCATCACAAGTCGTATAAATTCCATCCTCAATATAATATTCGCCCTCAGGACCTTTTTTCGCTTCGGCACTGGACATGTAACCTTCTCCTTGTTGAGTTACTATCTCATTTATGTAGCCTTTCTTGGTCTTGAAATTATAACTCATACGGATAGATTCATATGGAGTCGATCCGTCCTTAAAAACCGGAGTATCTGTCCAATTTCCTAAAGAATCACGCACACCATCCGCATAAACAAGACTGCTGTCAACTGCCATTCTTATGATTGCGGACTTTAGATTTATGTTCTGATAATCTACACTGCTTTTTCCATAAATAGAAGCGTTACCTCCTCTTATCCACACCATTGAATCCGTAGACTGATATACTACGGGTGCTTCGATTGTCTCTTTTTTCTTTTTCTTTTCAGGTATAGTGTCTCTGACAGCAGATACGGTATCAGAAGAGAGTAGTGTATCAGTCGGTATACTATCAATAATGGGCAAAAGCTGTTCTTCAGGCAGTATGACGGATAAAGAATCATTATCAGTCTGCGCTACAGATACTTGTGCAGCAAGCAGGACCAAAGCAAAGACGGTAAACCGTAGAAATATCCGCAACCTATATATCACCGCGAAAAAGATATTGTTCCGTATTAAAATGCAAATGTACGCAATCTTGACGAAAAACTGCCGTGAAAAATGATTTTTCACTACCATTTTTCAAAGCGGTTTTTCTCCAATATTATCATACTCTACGAATGATATACGTGAAGGATTTTTTGGTGTATTTCAGTAATGTATATTATGTATCTGGTTATTTTACAAAAATATACTACACCAATTTCTAAACTGAATTATACCCTTTTCTCCAAATTTCATCAAACTTTTCTCTGCCTCTTCAACCGATTTCTCAGAATCAAGTGACATTTTAGAAAAGAACTTATCTGCAAAACATATAAGTTGTTCTTCCATTGAGACAGGTTTCATATCCCTATGAGGCAATGGAAGATCACGTTCCAATATCTGTTTAAGATCTATTCCGGTTCCTGTATGTCTCTCACACACCAAGGCATGCTTGGACAAACCTTCTTTTCTGAGAAGATGGGCACCTAGATATCCGTGACTTAGATAGTTTTCTGTTCCATAGCAGAATATCTGCTTGGCATCAGTAAGAAAAATTCCTATATCGTGCAACATCGCGGCCTCTTCTACGAACTCAATATCAACATCTATCTCAGGATGAGCAGAGGCAATTGCCAAGGCCTTATCAGCGACACTCCTGCTATGTTTGATAAGAAGCTCTTTCAAGCTCGGATTATCGGAATAGTACTTCTCTATTATCAGATTCCAGTCAACGTTCATTTTCTGACCGGCCTAATAACAAATGAATAGTCATAATCACCATAACGAAGTTTGTATTCATCAAGAGGAGTCGCGCCCCAACTGTTTACACAAGCTAAGCCATACTGGGCTTTGTCAACATGTATAACTGTAAATTTCCTTGGAGTCAAATCACCGGAATGTCGGTTTGTCTTTTGCAGACCTTCGTCCAAATCGGATGTCAGATAATTCAGAGATGACATACTAAGCGGAGCAAATCCATAGAATTCCAGTCCTTCACCTGAAGCGTTCATCACTCTCCAGTTTCTGACTTCGGTCTTATTTCCGGATTCCTGAGGACGGATATATGGAAAGTATTGGTCTGCCACATTCTCTGTGTAGTGTCCAATCCAAGCAAAGCTATTTCTGTCACTATAGTTTTCCTGTGGGCCTTTTCCATAATAGTCAATCTTATTGAACTCTTCAGATACAACCATAGTCATTCCGAAACGGAACAGATCCGGCATTCTTTTTCCTGTAGCCTCTGATAATGCATTGGCGGTGAGTTTTTGATTGACCAACAATTGACCATCGGCAGTCAATGTATAATCGATGGTAAGCAATGCATTCAAATCGCGCATCTCATATTTGACTGATATTTTTTCGAATCCATCGCCGGAAGTATTTTCAAACGCTGTTCTACGCATCTGAGGATTCTTCCAGGCAACCAAATTCTGCTGTTGTCTTGCTCCAAAGTCATTATCGGTAGGAGCACGCCAGAAGTCAGCAGATAGCTGATATCCATTTACTGTAACTTGTTTACCGTCGATATCAATATAGTCAATCCAACCAGTATTCTTATTAAAGGTAACGGCCATTCCGTTTGCCTCGACTATAAGCCATGCCAAAGCATCATCTTTTTTAATCTTACCTTTTGAAGCTAACACGGATTCAACAGTAGGATATGTAAAATCAGTAAGAGCAATCTGATTTCTTGCTACAGCATAATCTTTTTCAAGCAGGCCGTCATTCTCTTTCAGGCGGAATTCAATACCAAGCAGTATTTCCTTTCCCTTCGGAGCATTTTTCAGCTCCTTATTCATGTCCGATAGTGTAATATTTACTCTCGCACGAGGAGCAATAACAGGTAATTTTTCTGAACCCTCAGCAAACTTGTCACCATCGGCCGTAAGTGTCCATGAAAGATAATACTTGGACAAGTCCGCGAAAAAGTTCTCATTAAAAATCTCAATCTGTCCTTTTGACATATCAGCAGGAACAGCCCAGATATTCTGGTATTGATATTGTACCTCATACGCATGAGGGTTGTATCTTCTGTCCGGAGCAATCAATCCGTTATTATTAAAATTCACATCGGTTGCAGGATAACGACCGGCATCACCTCCGTATTGGAATATTGGCTTACCTTCTGCATTTGTACCATAAACAGCCTGATCTACAAAATCCCAGATAAAGCCGCCTTGAAGAGAGTGAGCCGATCTGATTATATCCCAATATTCTTTGAATCCACCTTCAGAGTTACCCATAGCATGAGCATACTCACACTGTATCATTGGACGGGGATCCTTGCCTGCCTCATGGCGGCGCATCGCTCCGTAATCAGCATACATAGGACATGCTATATCACAATGATCGGGTGAATTGGTCGCTCCTTCATATTGAACTGGACGGGTCTTGTCATACTCCTTAACCCACTTGTAACACTGCACAAAGTTAGGTCCGTCACCGTCCTCGTTACCCAAAGACCAGAAAATAATAGAAGGATGATTCTTGAATGTGATGACATTGTTCTGATTTCTTTCCAGATGCATTATGTCATAGTCGAGATTTTTTGCCAAAGGAGAAGGGCCGTACATCATGCCGTGTCCCTCAACATTGGCCTCAGCTACCAAATACAATCCATATTCATCACAAAGGTCATACCAACGTGGGTCGTCAGGATAATGACATGTGCGTACTGCATTGATATTCATCTGTTTCATTATCTTGATATCTTGTATCATACGTTCCAATGATACAACATATCCGGTCTTCGGATCCATCTCATGACGATTAGCGCCTTTGAACAATACCGGCTTACCATTGACAAGCAATTGTCTGTCTTTTATTTCGATTGATCTGAAACCTACCTTTTGAGAAACTACTTCAATTGTTTTTCCATCATTGTCCAATAAGGTAAGGTATAATGTGTATAGATACGGCACTTCCGCATTCCACTTGTTAGGGTTCTTTATTTTGACCGACATGGACGCTTTTCCATCAGCTATCGGCAGTTTACTTGAAGTTATCTCTTTTCCTTCAGCATCGGTCAAAAGAGCTTTTAAGGTCTTGCCGTCAGATGATATTGCAGACAGATTAAGATTAAGGGTTGCATCTCTATAGCTGGCATCCAAATCGGTAGTCACACGGTAATCTTCAATTCTGGATTGAGGACGTGAATATAAATACACCTCTCGAGCAATTCCGGTAAAACGCCAAAAATCCTGATCCTCCAAATAGCTACCGTCACACCAGCGCATCACCTGCATGGCAATCAGATTCTCTTTACCATATTCCAAGAAGTCTGTAATATCAAATTCGGCAGCCATCTTGCTGTCTTCACTATAGCCGACATATTTTCCGTTTACCCAGACAGTGAGATTTGAGGTGGCCGAGCCTACATGAATAAAGACTTTCTCCCCATTCCATCCTGCAGGAACAGTCAGGGTCTTTCTATATGAGCCTACATAATTATTGCGCTCTTCAACAAAAGGAGGATTATTAGCAAACTGGTTTTTCCATACATATCCCACATTTACATATATACGGTCTCCATATCCATTCATTTCCAATAATCCCGGAACAGGGAAATCCACCCATTTGCTATCATCAAAAGACTTCGAGAAAAAATTCTCCGGACGGTCATATGCATTCTTAACAAAATTAAAGCGCCATTTCCCTTCTAAAGATAGAAATCTCTCGGAAACAGTCTTTTCATTTTTACGTGCCAACTCTTCGGATTCAAAAGCAAAATAATCAGCAACTGCACTTTTTCTGTTCTCGTGATTCACTTTGGGATTAAGCCACATCGGTTCTGCGAAAGCGGTTAAAGAGAGCATTAAAAAACACCCTGCAATAGTAAGTTTTCTCATTTATATAATTAATTAGTTATTTCATTCACGTTTGCGAAATTAATAAAAATGATTTATCCTTCTTCTATATACTCTAAAAAAAGTATCTTTACGCATCTTTTTATAAGTTGTTTAAATGGCAAAAAATAACGGTAAAGAAAACAGGGTTACTAACCAAAATGGATTATCCGATAGGGAATCATATATTGAAAAGGCAATAAAGTCATTTGGGAATAGATCCCTTATGGTTTTCTCATTAATCTTTTTTCTTGTAGTATGGTCACTTCTGGCATTCTTCGAGCATGATTTATTAATAAAAGTAGAGAGTCATTCCCTTTTCCTGTTCGATTGTACCTTCATATTAGACAATATGAAATCAGCAGGAGGCTTCCTAACACTCCTAAGCACTTTTTTTACTCAGTTCCTATATATCCCATTGTTGGGGGCACTTATTTATTCTTTATTATTAAGCCTTGCAGCATATCTTACCTTTGTCACTTATGACATCCCAAAGAAATGGAGTGTCGTATCATTTTTCCCTGCTATGCTCTTGCTGGCAGGCACCATGCATATTGGATATACCCTATTCATGATAAAAGGACTCGGATTCTTCTTTTCACCTTTGATCGGATATATTGTAACGGTTGGCATGGTATTGGCTCTTAAAAGAATATCCAATCTCTACTTTGCGTGTCTTTCATTATTATTATTTGTGATAATAGGATACCCCCTTTTCGGTATATGGGCACTGTTAGGACTAATCTCCATTGCATGCTTAATGTTTTTTAATGATAACAAGTCTGGTAGATGGGTAATCTTTATAATCGCGATATTATTGACTGCAATAGTTCCAATAATTGTTTCTCCATTATATATCGACACAAGAATATTCGACGTCTATACCATTGGACTACAACAGCTTCCCTACAAAGATGAGTTCATCTCATATTATATCCCATACATACTTATTGGATTGTTTGTCATATTTATTCCCTTATTCTCTAAAACTATATTATCCAAAAACAGGGAACCGTGCTTAAAAAAATACGCAATCTCACAAATTGTCATCTTAGGCATATACATTCTCACAGTTTGGGGATTTTGGTTTGGGGACCCAAACTTCAGAGCTGAAATAAAGATGTCCGTTGCAGTTGACAATATGGATTGGCAAAGAGTCATTAATATTCATCAAGAAGCCACCTCCTCGGGCAGTTTCTCTGACACTGAGCCCACTCGTCTGATGGTTCAATACAAGAATCTGGCTTTGACAAAAATGGGTAATGAAGGGGATTTGGTCTATTCTTTCAGAGACGGAGGAAAAATGCAGAATTCACCGCTTATTGTATCGATGATGATACAATGTGGCAAACAGTTGTATTTACATTATGGACTGCTTAACTATTGCTATAGATGGTGCATTGAAGATGCAGTCGAATATGGATGGAATATTTCTGATTTGAAATATGCCGTCATGTCATCGCTTCTTTCCAATGACCACGGTGTTACAAACAAGTACCTTAATCTATTAGACAAAACCCTATTTCATAAAAAATGGGCCGACACTCAACGTAAAATGCTACAAAGTCCAGAGTCAATCGTTGAATCGAAAGAGTACAAGTGCATTATCCCACTTATCTGCAGAGATAATATTATCGATAACGACAATGTTATGATTGAAAAGTATCTGTTGAATTATTTCACAAAAGAAAGGCCTATGCTCGCCACTCCCGAATACGACCGAATAGCAATGATGTGGGCAATGCAAACACAAGATATCCCTACATTTTGGAGATGTTTCTCAAACTATACTACTACAAATATCATAAAACGGATGCCAAAGCATTATCAAGAGGCGGCATTATTGTACGGGAATCTTGAGAAGAGTGTGGACATAAGCTCAATGCCTTTCGACCAGGAGGTTATTTCCTCATTTAACAATTTCAATAATTTTGCAACAAATAATCCTGTTCGTGACTTGGATGAGTCACGTCCATTGTATTATAGTAAATTTGGGAAGACCTTTTATTATTTCTATTACTTTATCAGGGGCATAAAATCATTTTAATAAGATGAAACGTTACATCATAATAATTGCTTCATTTCTATTGGCAGCTTGCTCTACCAATATTCCAGAGAAATTTGAAGAGGTGGGCACCACCCCCTCTGTGTATCCGGATTACACGGATCTCGTAATTCCTTCCAACATCGCACCTCTTAATATCCGTATCGATGAGCCGGGAGATGAATTCATAACCTTTTATTCATCTCAAGGGGGAGAATATATTCAGAAGGGGAATGAAATTGATATTCCTATTTCAAAATGGAAAAAGATTCTGAAAAGCAAGGCAATCAGCATTACCGTATACGTAAAAAATAGAGGCATCTGGAAAAAATTCAAACCCGCCAATCTATTTGTAGCTGAGGATATTGACCCTTATATATCTTATCGAATCATACCCCCATCGGTTGTAGCTTATGAGAAGCTGACCATAAATCAGCGCAATCTTACCAATTTCCGTGAACAGGTGATTTACAGCAATGCACTTGTTCAGAAAGACGAAAACGGGCAATGCATCAACTGTCACAGTTACAAAAACTACCGTACCGACAATATGCAATTCCATTGCCGTCAATATCTGGGAGGAACAGTTTTAGTCACTGACGGAGAGATGAGAAAAATAAATCTAAAAGCAGACTCCACTCTTTCCGCTGGAGTTTATCCCGCTTGGCATCCCACACATGATTATATTGCCTATTCCACAAATCAAACTAAACAATCTGTCCATACCGCCGACCACAACCGAATTGAAGTGATGGATATGGCCAGTGACCTTATATTATATAGCATCAAAGACAATGCCGTAAGCATAATAGAAAACGATTCAAACGAATTTGAATGTTTTCCTACTTGGGCACCTGACGGAAAAACTCTATTTTATGTTTCAGCTTATTTGAAACATGAGTTCGGGTCTGACCGTCAGAGTTATCTTTTTTCTCACTATAAAGAGTTTCATTACAACCTCTATAAAAAATCATTTAATCCGGATACTCGTTCTTGGGGTAAATCCGAAATGATAATAGATGCAGATTCGTCGAATAAAAGCATTACTCTTCCACGTGTCTCTCCTGATGGAAGATATCTCCTTTTCTCTATGGGTGAATATGGCATATTTCATATTTGGCATAAAGACGCGGATTTATACCTAATGGATTTAAAGAATGATTCAGTCAGAGCTCTGGCAGAAATAAACAGTAACGACGTAGAGAGTTATCACTCATGGTCCAGCAATGGCAAATGGATAATATTCAGCACCAAAAGAGATGATGGAGGCTATACAAGACTCTATCTCTCTCACTTCAATGAAAACGGGACTTTTTCAAAGCCTTTCCTTCTACCTCAAAAGAATCCCGATTTCAGTGATAAATATCTATTTTCGTATAACATTCCGGAGTTCATGATTGAACCAGTAAGCATTAAGCCTAACCGCTTTGCCTCCTTCATCAAGAACACCGATGCTGAATCTGTAAATTTTGAAAAGAAAATTATGAATTCATCGAATAATTAGCGTTATCACCTATGAATCCAATCAAATATTTCCTCATTCTCCTGTTCTTATCCTGTAGCATGCTAAATGCAGCTGAAACATTTACCGTAGTTATTGACGCCGGCCACGGAGGAAAAGATCCCGGAGCAGTTAACGGTAAGAATCAGGAAAAGACAATCAACCTCAAAGTTGCGTTGCAAGTTGGAAAGCTAATAGAAGAAAATTGTAAAGACGTAAAGGTAATATACACCAGAAAAAATGATGTCTTTATCGAACTCGACAAACGTTCCGAAATAGCCAACAAGGCCAATGCAAACTTATTTATCTCCATTCATACCAATTCAGCAAAGAGCTCTTCTGCATATGGCACGGAAACCTTTCTTTTAGGAGTAGAAGAAAATAGGACCAGTGCCAACTTTAACGTAGCCGTTGAAGAGAACAAGGCTATCCTTTTTGAGAATGACTACGAGACACACTATGCCGGATATGATCCTAATAGTTCCGAAAGCCAGATTATTTTTGAATTCATGCAGAATGAATACCAGAAAGAGAGTTTAAAAATGGCCACCATCGTTCAAAATTCATTTACTAATTCTGCAAAAAGACCTGATAGAGGTGTTCACCAAGCCGGTTTTTTGGTCCTTTGGAAAAGTGCAATGCCAAGTATACTTATTGAGTTGGGATTTATCTCCAACACAAACGAAATGAAATATCTCACCTCTCAAAAGGGCATTGAAGAGATGAGTAATTGTATCTATGAGGCATTTATTAATTATCTGGCCGAAACCAGACAACAGATGGCTAAAGCTCTGCCTCCTTCAGAAGCTATTTATTCTTCACACGATAATGTATCGATTGAAACGAAACAAGAAATGCCAAATACACATGTTAAGCCAATATTTAAAGTTCAGTTTTTGACATCCGGAACAAAATTGAAGCTTAACGATAACAGGCTAAATGGTCTTAATGACATAGAATACACACAAGAAGGCAATATATTCAAATACACTTGTGGAACAACAACCGATTACGAAAAAGCAAAAGCGACGAAACAACAAATCTCAAAAAAATACAACGACGCATTTATTATTGCATATATCGATGGTAAGAAAGTTACTTTGCAGGATGCTATAAAATTATCCAAATAACAATATTATTTAATCAAAATAAACAGGTCTCGACAACTGCTTAAATTAGATTTATTCTAAATAGTCTAAAAATCAATACTTATTACCACAGGGGCATAATTTCTTTGTAGAACCAATATTTTTGCAATATTCATAATTACATTTTAAGTTCTATTAAATATTTATCAACAGGCTATATAATTATGAATCTGCCATTTAGACAAAATCAAGCCTCTATTATTAACCACAATGACAGTATTTTTCAAAGCATTCAAACACAGCAAATTACGAATCGGAATATAAACTAGACTTGATTTTGATTTGCGCAATTGAAATAAGATTGCCAAATTTGCATACAGTAAAAAAACGAAAAGAAACTAATGATGGGAAGCGAACTTAAAGAGAAATGGAGTGGCTGTCTGGAATTTATCCAAGACAATGTCACACCTTCTATATTTAATACATGGTTCGCTGAAATCAAGCCATTAAAATTAGAGGATGGCGAGTTGACTATACAGGTTCCAAGTGCTTTTGTCTATGAATATTTAGAAGATAACTATCTTAATATTATCAGAGCAGCTATAACAAAAGCTATTGGCAAAGGAACAAAATTGATGTACAGTGTTCTTACTGACAAATCCAACGATTTTAGCGTTGAACTTAGTTCAACAAATAGTGCTCTATCTCAATTTAAAGATGCAGTTAAGGTTGATAATAAGGCTCCGGAAATCATTGATACCCCACAAGTTCAGGATCTGGACTCAATGTTGAATCCTAATTACAGTTTTGACAATTTTATTGAAGGATTTAGTAATAAATTGGCAAGGACTGCAAGTGAAACTGTTGCATCTAATCCTGCAAACTCTTCATTTAACCCTCTTTTCATTTACGGTTCATCAGGTGTGGGAAAAACACATTTGGTTAATGCTATTGGGCTTAAGGTTAAAGAGCAATTTCCGGATAAGAGAGTATTGTATGTTTCCGCGCATCTTTTCTATGTACAGTATGTGGATTCTGTTAGAAATAACACCACTAATGATTTCATCCATTTTTATCAGACAATTGACGTGCTGATAATAGATGATATCCAAGAATTGTCAGGGTACGCAAAGACCCAGAACACATTCTTTCATATCTTCAACCATCTGCATCTTAATCATAAGCAACTTATCATGACAAGCGATAGGCCTCCAAAGGACTTAAAAGATCTTGAAGAGAGACTTATTACCCGTTTTAAATGGGGATTGGTTGCAGAACTTGAGAAACCTAATCTTGAGCTGAGAAGAGATATTCTTAAAGATAAAACAAGACGTGATGGTTTAAAATTTCCAGAGAACGTTATTAATTGCATTGCAGATAGCGTAACCGATAGCGTACGTGACCTTGAAGGTATAATTGTATCATTAATGGCTCACTCAACCATCTATAATAAAGAAATAGATTTGGAATTAGCTCGTTCAATCCTTTCAAAGACCAATTTTAAGGAAGAGAAGCCAATCACAATCGATTCGATAATACAAAAGGTCTGCGACTATTATAATATAGAACCAGATTCGATCCATACGAAGTCCAGGAAACACGACGTTGTACAAGTTCGTCAGATTAGTATGTATTTTGCTAAGAAATACCTGGATTATTCAACTTCCAAAATCGGAGCTTTCATTGGGAAAAGGGACCACGCAACAGTACTTCATGCTTGCAATATGGTAAAGGATCAACTTGAAGTAGACAAGAATTTCAAAGTAGATCTCGAGAACATTGAAAGTAGCCTGAAATTGTAATCCGAGAAATATTAAATTATAAAAACTATCGGGGCCATCAAGTTTCGATAGTTTTTTTATGAGTTCATTCAAAAAAAATAATCCGTTAGAACATAATTATAAAATTATTTTATATAATTCATGCTCATTCCGAACAACTTTTTAATGTAAATATTTTTTTACCATACTGATTTACAGCACTATCGTTAAACGAAATTGAAAACTATCGAATTTGTTGATAACTTTATTTTGAAATGTTTGTGAGATATCAATGTCATTAATAATTTTGAGTTCGCTTATGAGCTGAGGAGTTTTATCAACTAGATAATATATTAATTATATAAAATATAAATAATGGCAAAGCAAACCTACACGTTTGACGAATCATTCAAGGCGTCGATTGATTACTTCAATGGTGACGAATTGGCAGCTAAGGTATGGGTCAACAAGTATGCTGTAAAGGACTCTTTCGGACACATTTTCGAAAGGACTCCTGATGACATGCATTGGAGAATTGCAAATGAAGTTGCAAGAGTAGAAAAAAAATACTCTAATCCAATTAGCGCTAACGAGCTGCACAATCTTTTTAAGGAATTCAAGTACATTATTCCTCAAGGTAGCCCCATGACCGGCATCGGTAACGATTATCAGATAGCCTCTCTGTCGAACTGTTTTGTCATTGGAACTGACGGTTCAGCCGATTCTTATGGAGCTATAATCAAGATTGATGAAGAACAGGTTCAGCTCATGAAAAGACGAGGAGGTGTAGGGCACGATTTGTCCCACATCCGTCCGAAAGGCTCTCCTGTAAAAAATTCAGCTCTAACTTCAACCGGACTTGTTCCTTTCATGGAACGTTATTCAAATTCCACTCGCGAGGTTGCTCAGGATGGACGTAGAGGCGCATTGATGCTAAGCGTATCAATAAAGCATCCCGATTCAGAATCATTTATTGATGCCAAGATGACTAGTGGCAAGGTTACCGGAGCTAACGTTTCAGTAAAGATTGATGATGAATTCATGAAGGCAGCAATTGAGAATAAGCCATATACTCAAGCTTACCCAATCGGTTCTAGAACACCTACCTACTCAAAAGAGATAGATGCATCATCTTTATGGAATAAGATTGTACATAATGCTTGGCAATCTGCTGAACCCGGCGTACTTTTCTGGGACACCATAATCAAGGAGTCTGTCCCTGACTGCTACGCAGACTTAGGGTTCCGTACGGTATCAACAAATCCCTGCGGCGAGATTCCTTTGTGTCCATATGACAGTTGTCGTCTTCTTGCAATTAATCTATATTCATATGTTGTCAATCCTTTCACAAAAGAGGCATATTTTGACTTTGATTTATTCAAAAAGCATGTAGCTTTAGCTCAACGCATCATGGATGACATCATTGATCTGGAAATAGAAAAGATTGAAAGAATCCAAGACAAAATCACTAAAGATCCGGAGAGCGAGGAGATAAAATATACGGAAAAGCATCTCTGGGAAAAGATCATGAGGAAGAGTGCCATGGGACGTCGTACCGGAGTTGGCATTACAGCCGAAGGAGATATGTTGGCAGCATTAGGCCTGCGTTACGGCACCGATGAGGCTACAGAATTTGCAGAAAAGGTTCAACGCACACTCGCAGTTGAAGCATATCGTTCTTCAGTAAATATGGCTAAGGAGCGTGGAGCTTTTGAGATCTTCGACTGGAAACGCGAGCAGAAAAATCCTTTTATCGCTCGTCTTTGTAAAGAATCCCCAGACCTCTTAGAGGACATGAAGAAATATGGCCGAAGAAACATCGCTTGTCTTACAATAGCTCCTACAGGAACTGTAAGCTTAATGACTCAGACCACATCGGGATTGGAACCGGTCTTTATGCCTGTTTACAAACGACGTCGAAAAGTCAATAGCGAAGACGAAAATGCAAACGTAACCTTTGTTGACGAAAGCGGAGATGCATTTGAAGAATTCATTGTTTACCATCATAAATTCTTGGAATGGATGAAGATAAACAACATAGATACTACAAAAAAGTACTCTGAGGAGGAGATAAATGATCTTATTTCCCGCTCACCATACAACAAGGCAACTGCTCAAGATGTGGATTGGATTAACAAGGTTAAGATGCAGGGACATCTCCAGAAATGGGTTGACCACTCAATTAGCGTCACTATCAATCTTCCTTCAGATGCATCAGAAGAATTAGTAAATAAATTATATATTGAGGCTTGGAAAAGCGGATGTAAAGGATGTACAGTATATAGGGAAGGTTCTCGCGACGGCGTTCTTATTGACATTAAAAGTGACAATAATAAGAAGAAGGCTACAGAGGCTCAAGAATCGGCTAATAAACCTACAACCTACCCTTGCGATTGTCAACCACGTGAGGTAATCGAGACACGTCCAAAAGTATTGGATGCTGATGTTGTTCATTTCCAAAACAACAAGGAAAGATGGGTTGCATTCGTTGGTATCCTAAACGGTCGTCCTTATGAGATATTCACCGGACTTCAAGATGACGAAGAAGGTATCATGCTTCCTAAAAATATTGACAAGGGGCAGATTATTAAGAATTTTGATGAGAATGGCGTAAAACGTTACGACTTCCAGTTCACCAATAAAAGAGGATATAAATGTACTATTGAGGGCCTTTCTGAAAAGTTCGACAAAGAGTATTGGAACTATGCTAAATTGATTTCCGGTGTTCTCAGATATCAGATGCCATTAGATTTATGTATGAAATTGATTGGATCTCTTGATCTCGGTAGCGAGAACATCAATAACTGGAAAAACGGCGTCGAACGTGCTCTGAAGAAATACGTTCAAGACGGCACTGCCGCAAAAGGCGAGAAGTGTTCTGTCTGCGGTTCGGAGTCTCTCGTCTATCAAGAAGGATGTTTGATCTGCCAGAATTGCGGTTCATCACGTTGCGGATAAATGGATAATACTTATTCAATACAGTTAAACGGCCTGCGGTTCTATACCTATCATGGCGTAGAACCGCAAGAACATATCGTAGGTGCTTATTATAACATCGACATTGAATTGTTTGCTGACCTGAAAACTTCAATGGTAAGCGATTCAATATCCGATACAATCAATTATGCAGAGGTAACAGATATTATTGGCAAGATTATGAATCAGCCGTACAATCTGCTTGAACGTGTGGCAGGTATAATTGTTGAGGAAATTTTTAATCACTTTCCATCAATATCAGCCGTAAGATTAACTCTCTGCAAAGAGAATCCTCCAATTGGAGTACCTTGCCACAGTGCATGTGTGAAACTCTTTTGCAACAAATAAACTAGCCAAATAGACAAGTAGGCCTACGAAAATTACTCCGGAGGCCTACTTGCCTTTTACAATCTCAATTAATCTTCAATTATTATAACAGCACTTTGAAAACAACAGCTTCACTAGTTGGAAATTCAGAAGGTCTCTGAATAACCAATGCGTCTTGTTCCTGTTTCCATTTCAGTTCTTCTTTACTGCCTAACAGTTCTACTCCACGAACACGACCTTTAAATACTTGAGAGTTTTTGCCTAAACTCTTCACTAAAACTGATTCGGTTGGGACTCCAAGAACCGTTAAATAGAGCACCTTACCCTTTTGATTAAAACGGATATCATTTGATATCATTTTCACCCTACCTTCATTAAAGCCTTGAGCACGAATAGGATTTGCAGATCCAACAGACGGTCCTTCACTATAAACAACCCAAGGACGTGTTCCATAAATACTTTCACCGTTAACCTTTATCCAAGCACCAATCTCTCCCACTACACGTTCCTCGGTAGGATCGATGGTACCATTACCTTTAACAGGAATACTCAACAGAAGATTTCCGTTTTTTGACACTACATCAACCAACATCTGAATGACTTGAGTTGCAGATTTATATTGGTCATTGTAATATACATGCTTATCATAATGCCACTGACCTATGCAAGTACAGGTCTGCCATGGCAGTTCTTGTATCTTATCAGGAACACCACGCTCAACATCCCATACTATTGTTTTCTTCTGCTCATCATTCAAGACTTTTCCAAAAATTACACTTTCGTTTTTTCCTCCATTCTCAGCTATACTCTTGTTATACATATGGGCAGTTATTTTTAGTCCTGCATCGGAGATAGGATAGAGAGGCAGATATGTATCATCAAAATAGATAAGATAAGGATCATATTTATTTATTAATTCTATTGTCCTGTTATAGAATTTGTCACAATACGCCTGGTCAGGACATTCCACCTGCCCTTCTTCCCAATCCCAATTTCTATTGTTTTTGCTTAGAGGATGATTCTGAGCATATAGATCTTGAATATCATATCCTTCCCACCATGTTCCTTTTCCGTCCTCTTTAGTTAACCAGCCGTCATATTTCACCCCTTTCAAAGGACCTTTTGAGTCACTTCCTCGTGAGGTCTCATACCAACACCAGGCATGGGAAGCATGGACACTTACACCAAAAGGGAGTTCATATTTCTTACATGCTGCAGCCCATCCTCCGATAAGATCCTTCTCCGGCCCCATATTAACGGAATTCCACGGCTGATACTTACTGTCATACAGGTCAAAATTATCATGATGATTTGCCAATGCGAAAAAATATTTGGCTCCTGCATCCTTGTACAATTTCACCAATCTATCAGGGTTCCATTTTTCTGCCTTCCACTGATGAATCCAATCCTTAAAGCCGAATTCCGAGGGGTGACCCATTGCATCAAGTTGATAATTATAATGGCTATTGCCTTCGACATACATCTCTCTGGCATACCAATCGCCATCTTCGGCTTGGCATTGAGGTCCCCAATGGGCCCATATACCAAATTTCGCATCTCTGAACCATTCGGGGCAGCTATAATCAGATAGACTCTCTATTGTCGGTTTATACTTCCCCTCGTGAATAGGTTCTGTATTCGTATTCACAACAACCT
>CAZYFO010000034.1:0-18644 GCA_964646955.1 uncultured Bacteroidaceae bacterium
GTGTTACAAGGCTTCCTCAGACTCAATTAGAGAAAGCGGAGAGTCTGGAACAGTTAAGATGGTTGTCTGCTGGGTATCATATTAAAGTAGGTGTTACTGATGTTGAAACTATCGGCATTGATACTCCTGAGGATTTGGAAAACGCTGAGAAATATATTCTGGAAAATAAGATATGAGTGTATTAAAGACATTATTGCTCATAGAATCTCTCCTGCTTGCTACGACGTCATTCTCCAATACAATCAGTGATAGTATAGTAGATAATACGTCAATAAACAAGAAAGAGATAACAGATAAAAAAAACAGTTATGTTTTTGACAATGGAGCAGTATACATAGGCCCATTGCTTCGTAAACTACCTAACGGTTCCGGTCGTACGGTCTTTAAGAACGGCGATGTTTATGAAGGTGATTATATAAAAGGTATTAGAAGTGGACATGGAATATATACATTTGACGATGGAGAAAAGTATGAGGGTGAATGGCTGGATAATAAGCAGCACGGTCAAGGTGAGTTCCTTTTCTCTAACGGGAACCGTTACTCAGGAATGTGGTTTGAGGATTACCAGCAGGGAGAAGGAGTAATGACATATGCTGAAGGAGATATATATAAAGGCGAATGGCGAAACGACAAACGCAGTGGAAAGGGTGTATACTTATGGCATGACGGTTCTCACTATACCGGTAATTGGAAAGAAGACCTTAGAGACGGTTTTGGTGTGATGGTATGGGCCGACAGTTCGGTCTATAAGGGTTATTGGAGTGGTGGCCTTCGTGAAGGAGAAGGTGAATATACGATTAACGGATACAGATATATCGGTTCTTGGCATCTTGACTATGAGAATGGCAAAGGTAGGTGTGAATTCGAATCAGGAGACAAGTATATCGGCCAGTTTAAGAATGGAGAAATAACGGGGGCTGGAAAGTATACATTCTCAAACGGTGACATCTATGAAGGTTCGTTAAAGAATGGAGAAGCTGATGGTTATGGGGTTTTTACTTGGGCCGACGGTTCTAAATACGAAGGTTCTTGGAAGGAGAATCAGCGTGAAGGCGACGGGAAATTGATCTGGTCAAACGGCGACAGTTTTTATGGAGAATGGCATAATAATAAACCTTCGGGGCAGGGGACAATGCAACTTGCTGATGGGAAGAAATATAAAGGAGGTTTTTCTGAAGGTTTTATTGATGGAAAAGGTTTCTTAGAGGATCCTGATGGTACTCGCCATGAAGGAGAATTCAGCCAGGGACGCAGAATTGGAACCTTTATTGTAAGGGATAATGATGGTAATATAATCAGAACGATAAATTATTAATTGAGAAAAAATGATAATTGATACATTAGATAATATAAAAAGATATCGGACTATCAATCCTTTGATGGACAAGGTAGTGGAATTTCTTGCAAAAACAGATCTTTCAACTTTGATGCCAGGAAAAATTCATATTCAGGGAGAAGATCTTTTTATTAATGTAAGTACTCAGGATGCTAAGGAAAGGTCTGAAGCTCCACTTGAATCTCATCTTGAGTATATTGACATACAGATTCCCGTATCATGTGATGAAGAGATGGGATACACTCCCGGTAAAATGTTTTCAAAGCCATCTGTTCAATACGACTCAAATGCGGATATAGCTTTCTATCCCGGTTTGGCAGATACATATATCGAGGTTAGAAAAGGTATGTTTGTCATATTTTTTCCAGGTGAAGGACATGCTCCGGCAATTACATCAAATGGAATACATAAGTTGATAATCAAGATGAGAAAATAGTTGCTTATGATGAAAATCATAAATATGGATCCTTGGCTCAAGCCTTATTCAATCGCAATTGAAGGACGTCATTTTCATGCGATTGATAAGGAAAAAGAGTTGACTGAAGGTGGTTCTATTACATTAAAACAGTATGCTTCCGGATATGAGTATTACGGTTTGCATAGGCTCTCTGACGGTTGGATCTTCAGGGAGTGGGCACCTAATGCAACTTCCATATTTTTGGTTGGCGATTTTTCCGATTGGAAAGAACAAGATCAATATAAGCTGAATCCTATAGGGAATAATGGAGATTGGGAGGTTATTTTACCACTTTCTGCTGTATGCCATGGCCAGCATTATAAGATAAGAGTCTATTGGAAAGGCGGTAATGGGGATCGAATACCGGCATATTGTAATCGTATCGTTCAGGATATAAATACTCCGATGTTTGCCGCCCAAATATGGGCTCCGGATAAACCTTATAAATTCTCCAGTAAAAAATTTAAACCTTGCACATCGCCGTTGTTGATATACGAATGTCATATCGGTATGGCTCAAGAGAGTAATTCAGTAGGTACATATACGGAGTTTATGAATAATGTCCTTCCAAGAATTAAGGACAATGGCTATAACTGCATTCAGATAATGGCGATTCAAGAACATCCTTATTACGGCAGTTTCGGATATCATGTTTCCAGCTTTTTTGCTCCTTCGTCCAGATTTGGTACTCCTGATGAGCTAAAACAGCTAATTGATACGGCTCATTCAATGGGAATAGCGGTTATTATGGACACTGTACATTCTCATGCGGTGAAAAACGAATTGGAAGGACTGGGCAATATAGCAGGAGACAAAAATCAATATTTTTTGCCAGGAGACCGTCATGAACACTCTTCATGGGGCTCTCTCTGTTTTGATTATGGAAAAACAGGAGTACTGAAGTTCTTGCTTTCCAACTGTCGTTATTGGATGGAGGAGTTTCATTTTGACGGATTCCGTTTTGATGGTGTAACATCCATGCTTTATTACAGCCATGGTCTAGGAGAATCTTTTTGTAGCTATGACGATTATTTCAATGGTTATCAAGATGATGATGCCATTTGCTATCTTATGCTTGCCAATAAGTTGATCCACCAGTGTAATAAAAAAGCGATAACTATAGCAGAAGAGGTCTCCGGCATGCCAGGATTGGCAGCGCCTTTTGACGATGGAGGCTATGGCTTTGATTATCGTATGGCAATGAATATTCCTGATAGCTGGATAAAGATTATCAAAGAGCAAAAAGATGAAGAGTGGTCCGTATCCGATATCTTTTGGGAACTGACAAACCGTAGACAGGAGGAAAAGACCATCTCTTATGTGGAGAGTCACGATCAGGCTTTGGTTGGTGACAAGACCGTGATTTTCAGGTTGATAGACTCTGATATGTATTGGCACTTCAAGAAAGATAACGGAAACCTAAATACATCACGAGGAATAGCGCTTCATAAGATGATAAGGTTGATTACATTGTCAACCATCAATGGAGGTTATTTGAATTTTATGGGTAATGAGTTCGGTCATCCTGAGTGGATTGATTTTCCAAGAGAGGGTAATGGATGGAGCTATAAATATGCACGCCGTCAGTGGAGTTTGGTTGATGACAAGAGTTTGTGTTATAGCTGGCTTGGAGATTTTGACAAGGCTATGATTAAACTTATTGGAGATGATTCAAATTTCCAGAATAACAAAGTAGAAGAGATTTGGCATAATAATGGAGATCAGGTTTTAGCCTTTGGTCGTGGTAACTATATATTTGTATTTAATTTTAATCCTTCTAAATCATTTCCGGGCTATGGCCTCTTAGTCCCAAAGGGTTCTTATCAGATGGTTTTAAATAGTGATAGCATACAGTTTGGCGGCAATGGGCTAGTTGATGAGTCTCAGTTACATTTTACCATTCCTGATGGGTTGTATAAGCATACCGGTAAAGAATGGTTAAAATTATATCTGCCTGCAAGGACTTCATTAGTACTAAAAAAATCAAAATGATAGATATGAATAAATATAGTAAAACCCTAAGATATTCAGTGAGAAGTATGTTCTTCATCTTCTCTTTCATATACATATTATTTTTTCAAAAGGTCTTGATTGAGACCTATTTAGAAGTTTATTCAAGTTCAGCTAACGGGCTTTCAAGAACTCTCTTTTTGGCCATTCTGTTATCTACCGTTTTGACGCTTATTTCTATTCCCGTTGATAAGATATTCAAGTTTTCTGACGGATTATTTGCCTGTAGTTTTTTGCCTTCTGCAATATTATTGGGGATATGTACCAGTTTTAGCAATATGAATGGGAAACAGTTTTCTGTAGGAATTTGGATTCTGATTGCAGTTGTTACCATATTGTTTATGATTGTTTGTAAAGTATTATCAGTTAGGAAATTCAGCCGAGGTGTCGATATAAACTCCTTGTATGCAAACAACTTCCTTATTATGGTTTATGCGGTTTTCTGTACCCTTATTATAGGAAATACTGAAGAAACTTTGCATCGTACATTAAGTATGGAAAAATATTACGAACATGGAAGATACGAAAAAGTATTGGAGGTTGGGAAAAATGCCGAAGAGATAAATACCGATATTTCTGTTTTGAGGGCAAAATCATTATCAAAACTTAATGTTGGAGAAGCCATTCCAGGAAGTCAACTTGGCGATCATCTTTTTGAATATAAACAAAGTGGGCCGAATATAGTTGCAGATACTCTTCAATCAATGGGTGCTCATGATAATAGCTTGGAAAAAGCCAACAGGAAATTAGCAGCTTTATTATTGAGAAAGAACTTAAATGAATTCTCAGATGGTTTACAGGATGATTTAATCAATGTTCTTAAGATTTCCTCCTGGCATCCGGATAATATGCCATTGTATTATCTTCAGGCATTGATATTGGCAGAGTATAAGGGGTATGCCATTCCTCAAGAAATGGACGAGTTATATCCGCAACAGAGTAAAGAAGTTCGCGACTTATTTGCGGAGTACATAAAAGATAAAGAAACTGTCTATTCTCAATCGAAACAATATCGAAGTAATTATATGTATAAGAAATATTCTAGAACCTATTGGTGGTTTTATGATTTCTCTGAATAGTAATATTATTATTCATAAAAGCGGCCGGACTTTATTGCCCAGCCGCTTTTTCTTTATTTCAAACTGAAATTATTTGTTGTTTTCAATTGCTCCCTGAGCAGCAGCCAGACGGGCAATAGGAACGCGGAAAGGAGAACAACTCACGTAATTAAGTCCAACCTTGTCGCAGAACTTAACTGATGAAGGCTCACCTCCATGTTCACCGCAGATACCGCATTTCAAGTCTTTACGTACCGAGCGTCCCTTCTTAACAGCCATCTCAACAAGAATACCAACACCATTCTGATCAAGAACAGCAAATGGATCAAATTTAAGTATCTTGCTTTCGATATACTGAGGAACGAAACTTGAGATGTCATCACGGCTATATCCGAATGTCATCTGAGTCAAATCGTTTGTTCCAAATGAGAAGAACTCTGCTGAAGTAGCAATACGATCAGCTGTAAGAGCGGCACGAGGAACTTCAATCATAGTACCAATCTTATAGTCAATTCTATCGCCCATCTCCTGGAATAGGTTTTCTGCAGCCTCTTCAATAATCTTCTTCTGGGCTTCAAGCTCAAATATGATACCTACTAAAGGAACCATAATCTCAGGATGTACATAAACTCCTTCCTTTTTCAGTTCAAGAGCTGCACCAAGGATAGCACGAGTCTGCATATCAGTAATCTCAGGATATGTATTTCCCAAGCGGCATCCGCGGTGACCAAGCATCGGGTTCTGTTCCTTCAAAGCTTCAACACGCTTTCTGATGTAATCAGCAGAAACGCCCATTGCTTCAGCCATTTCACGTTGACCGGCATCATCATGAGGTACGAATTCGTGCAAAGGTGGGTCTAGAAGACGGATTGTTACAGGGCATCCGGCCATAGCTTTGAATATGCCAATGAAGTCGGCCTTCTGGTATGGGAGAATCTTAGCAAGAGCACGACGACGACCTTCCAATGTCTCGGAAAGAATCATCTCACGCATTGCAACGATTTTCTCAACTTCGAAGAACATATGTTCTGTACGGCAGAGGCCGATACCGGTTGCTCCGAAACTACGTGCAACTACCGCGTCATGCGGAGTATCAGCATTAGTACGAACATTAAGTCTTGTATATTTGTCACAAAGTTTCATGAGACGTCCAAAGTCCTCGCTCAACTCAGCCTCCTTTGTTTTAATTTCACCTTTAAATACCTGACCGGTAGAACCATTCAATGAGATATAATCACCCTCCTTGAATAACTCGTCACCAATAGTCACGGTGCGTTCTTTATAATCAACAAAGATATTGCTAGCACCTGAAACGCAGCACTTACCCATACCGCGAGCGACAACTGCAGCATGAGATGTCATGCCACCTCGAGCGGTAAGAATACCTTGTGCGCACTGCATTCCGGCAAGATCTTCAGGGGATGTCTCAAGTCTAACAAGAATAACTTTGTTGCCTTTCAAACTCCATTCGGCAGCATCGTCAGCGAAAAAGACGATACGTCCACATGCAGCACCCGGAGAAGCCGGCAGACCTTTAGTTAAAACCTTTGCTTCGCTAAGTGCTTTTTTATCGAAAACGGGGTGGAGTAGTTCGTCCAATTTATTGGGTTCGCAACGCATTATTGCAGCCTTTTCGTCAATGATATTCTGCTGAAGCAAATCCATTGCGATTTTTACCATAGCTGCACCTGTACGTTTACCGTTACGTGTCTGAAGGAACCAGAGCTTGCCTTCTTGAACAGTGAATTCCATATCCTGCATATCCTTGTAGTGTAGCTCAAGACTCGTCTGAATCTCATCCAACTGTTTGAATATCTCAGGCATTGCCTCTTCCATAGAAGGGAATTTGCTAGCACGTTCAGCCTCGCTTACGTTCATGCGCTCAGCCCAACGTTGTGAACCGAGTTTTGTAATCTGTTGTGGTGTACGGATACCTGCAACAACGTCTTCACCTTGTGCATTAACCAGATATTCACCATTGAATACATCTTCACCTGTAGCTGCATCACGAGAAAAACATACTCCGGTAGCTGAGGTTGGGCCCATGTTACCGAATACCATAGCCATTACAGAAACTGCAGTACCCCATTCGTCCGGAATACCTTCCATCTTACGATATAATATAGCTCTTTCGTTGTTCCAAGAGCTGAATACAGCACAGATTGCTCCCCAAAGTTGATCCATTGCTGAAACCGGGAAATCCTGTCCTGTCTGTTTTTTTACTGCCTCTTTGAAAAGAGTAACAAGACTTTTAAGATTATCTACGCTGAGATCTTTATCCAAAACTACTCCTGCCTCTTTCTTAACCTGCATGATAATAGCTTCGAATGGGTCAATATCAGTTTTGCTGACAGGCTTCATTCCGAGAACTACATCACCGTACATTTGTACAAAACGACGATAACTATCCCACGCAAACTGAGGGTTACCTGTTTTCGCAGCCAACCCTTCAACAACTTCATCATTTAAACCCAGGTTAAGGATAGTATCCATCATGCCGGGCATAGATGCACGTGCGCCGGAGCGTACTGAAATAAGTAGTGGGTTCTTAACATCTCCAAATTTGGAGTTCATTAATTTTTCAATATGCTTGATAGCATCTTCTACATCGTTTTTGAGAATGGCTACCACATTGTCTTGTCCAATCTGGTAATATTCGTTGCAAACATCCGTAGTAATGGTAAAGCCAGGAGGAACCGGAACCCCAAAAAGATTCATTTCTGCGAGATTCGCACCCTTTCCACCCAGTAGATTACGCATTTGAGCATTTCCTTCAGCCTGCCCATTTCCGAACTTGTAAACTCTTTTGTCGTTCATAAATGTGTGAATGTTGATTACAGCATCCTCTCCCTCTTTTGTAAAAGGGAAGGAACACCTTCGTTACGGCTGCAAAAGTAGTCAAATTTTTTATAAATTGAAGTTTCTGTATTCCCATTTTTCAACATCGATAAAGAAGTGGCATCCAAAATACTCTGAAATTTGAGCAACTTCTAAAATGTTCTCAGACCTTTTCCTAACTTTGCACCCGAAAAATAAAGAGATTATGGCAAAGAAGAAAATACAGCCGATACTGGAGAATGTCACGATAACTGATGTCGCAGCAGAAGGCAAATCGTTGGTTCGAATAGAAGACCTTGTTGTGTTCGTACCATTCGTGGTTCCAGGAGATGTGGTTGATCTTAAGATACTTAAGAAAAAGCATAATTATGCAGAGGCTGTTGCAGTAAAATTCCATAAATATTCTGATATAAGGGCAGTCCCATTTTGTGAACATTTTGGAGTCTGCGGAGGCTGTAAAGGGCAAAACCTTCCATATGAAGAACAATTGCGTTTCAAACAGAAACAGGTTCACGATGCATTAAGTAGAATAGGTAAGATAGAGGTGCCGGAGATATCACCGATTGTAGGTTCCGAGCAGACTATTTGTTACAGAAATAAATTGGAGTATTCTTTCAGTAATATGCGATGGCTTACACTTGAAGAGTTATCTGAATTTGATAATCCTGACAATGCCCTTGTAAGAAAACAGCCGGGTTTGGGCTTTCATATACCAGGAGCCTTCGATAAGGTGCTACACATTAATAAATGCTGGCTTCAGGATGATATAAGCAACAGAATTCGAAACTCAGTATTTGAATACTGTGTTGACCATAAATTGCCGTTTATCAATCTACGTTCGCAGGAAGGCCTGTTGCGCGATATGTTGGTAAGAGTTGTAACTACCGGAGGAATAATGGTACTTGTCCAGGCTAAGGTTACCGTACCTTCCGATAAGGATTTGCTTATGGACTTGATGCAACATATCGCTGATTCATTCCCGGAGATCACCTCTCTTCTATATGTCATAAACAATAAAGGCAATGATACATTCGGCGATTTACCTGTTAATGTTTATAAAGGAGATGATTGTATCTATGAGGTTATGGAAAATCTGAAATTCAAGATAGGGCCGAAGTCCTTTTTTCAGACGAACAGCCGTCAAGCATACAAGCTATATTCTATTGCCAGAGATTTTGCGTCTATCAAGCCTGAGGATGTGGTTTATGACCTATATACAGGCACTGGAACGATTGCTCAGTTTGTTGCAAGTCAAGCCAAAAAAGTTGTTGGAATTGAGTATGTCTCAGAAGCTATTGAAGACGCAAAAGAGAATGCCGGCTTAAATGGAATAGATAATGTCAGTTTTTTTGCCGGTGATATGAAAGACATTCTCAATTCGGATTTTATTGAAGAACATGGAACCCCGGATGTGATAATAACAGATCCTCCACGTGTTGGGATGCATAAAGATGTAGTCGATGTTATTCTGTCTGTCGCTCCAAAACGTTTGGTATATGTAAGTTGTAATCCGGCCACACAAGCCCGTGATTTAGCTTTGTTGGATGCAAAATACAGAGTAATTGCTGTACAACCAGTAGATATGTTTCCTCATACACAACATGTTGAAGTTGTCACTCTATTGGTATTAAAATAATAAGAGTTTTTTAGCAAGTTTATATTAAACCATCATTCAAATAAACCATCTTATTATCATCATCTTATGATGAATCGATGTATTTTTCGCGCGATTTTTTTGTATAAATGAATAATAAATATGATATCAATTGGTGTGCCGTTAAAAAAACTGTATAACTTTGCACCCGTAAAAACTATACATTTATGAATATACTAAGAACCATAGTTATTTTTGGCCTGCTGTCTCTGAGCGTCTCTTCAATTTTAGCTCAGTCTGAAAGTGATTCAGTGAAAAGTGATTCTGTAAAAAGTGATTCAGTACAATCGGTAGAAAAATCTGCAGAAATTATTATTACTCAACCTGAATATAAAGGGGGGATAAATGCCTTGTATGAGTATGTATCTGATAATTTTCAATATCCTACTGAAGCTGCTAAACGTTGGATCAGCGGAAAGTTAGAGGTGGAATTTACGGTCGAGAAATCCGGTGATGTGACATATGTTGGAATATTGAAAGGTATTGATGATATGGTAGATGCTGAAGTTTTAAGATTATTGAAGGCTATGCCTAGGTGGACTCCTGCAACAAGAAATGGAGTGCCTGTTCGTTATAAAGTATCTATGCCTATAAATATAAAGGTTTCAAGATCAAGGAATGGTGTTAAGTCGGAAATGGCTTTGTAATATTAATTCAAACAAGTCTTATTATGAAAATTAAACAATTAGCAATGTGCGTAATGTCATTATTGGCATTATCTGTTTTGTTTGGCTGTACAGTTAATGAGAATCATTATGGAACAGAGATGAAAACAATAAATATTCTTGCTTATCAAGATGCTTGGTACACTACAAATGTTCCTATGGGTACTAAAGGATACTATATGTATCAGGAATTTAGTTTTCCCGAGATAAATAATTCTGTGTTAAATACTGGCGCCGTTTTAGTATATTACATTGACAATGCTGGAAGAGACAATATATTACCGCTGGTTCTTCCGTACGAAGACGGTCCTTATGATGAAATAACTGAGAATATCCGTTATGAATGTGAGAATGGGATCCTTACTATCATTATAGAGAGTTCAGATTTTTCTTCAGCTGAAAGAAATTCAGATATGCCTTTCAAAGTCTGTATTCTAAGTAAAATATAAAAGGCTTACAAGAAAAATCCCGAACCATCAATCGATAAACTCGGGAATAGAATCTGGGAAAAATTATTTGTGAGCCTGTAAGATTATAGTGGTGGCGCCTAATGTAATTATGGCGCCATCTTCTATTAATGCCTTTTCTCTGTCTCCAAGAATTCTATTGAACAAGAAAGTTCCGGTAAGGCTTGGGAAGTCTCTCAATAAATAGGATATATTGCCGTTTCTGTTTTTTTTGACGGTAATTACGCAATGCCTTCTATCCATGCTTCTATCCGTAGTATCTATTGGAATAGCGATTTTGTCTCCTTGGTTATATCTTCCGATAATATTGTCGCCTTCTTTGAGAGGATAGTTCTGTCTGAATCCAAAAACATTCTCCACGACAAGTATTGATCCGAAACCTTCGTCCGTTGAATTCTGATTCTTATTGGCATCTTTTTGAGTAGCAGCCAATTTGCTTATACCTATCCTAATGGAGAATTGCTTTTTGCAATTATCGCATTCAAAAACAAGTGACTGGCCCTCATTATAAATAGTTTCGTCAAATGTAATGTAATGGTCGCATTTGGGACAACGTACTCGCTTCATTATATGTAAATATTATATGATTCAAAAAAAAGCTGGCCTATAAGCCGGGTTCTGTAGTTTGACTTGTATCATACTGTCTGTCATTAATCTACACCGACTGTCACCAGGCGGTTCTAGCGATCTACCCTCCGGCTCGAGCGAGCAGCCCTCTGACGCCGGTATACATGATCTTGCAATTTCCAATACGCACAGCGCGCATGTCACCATACGCCTGGTAGGCTCTTACCCTACCTTCTCACCCTTACCTATCATGAGACAGGCGGTTATTTTCTTCTGCATTTCTCAGCCGTCACCGACTGCTTTCTGTTAGGAAGTGGAATGCTCTATATTGCCCGGACTTTCCTCAACCATTATATATGGCAGCGACAGACCGGCCAGCTTTCGGTCGCAAAGTTACACATTTATTTCGGTTATATTCTGAATCCGTGCCTCTTGAAATGGAACGCGTCTGATTCTATTTGTGCAAGTTTAGAAAGTAGCATTAAATTATTAATTCAAAATAGCCATTGGTTAAATTTTGACAAAAATCATTAGACAGGTATCTTATTGGCATAATTATTGAATATATTTGGCGGATGGGTTGTTAAGATAATGATTGAAATTAACTATATGATAAAATTAGATTATGAAAAGTACAACTAAAAAATTAATGCAGTCTCTGCTTTTAGTTGCTTGTTGTGCAACTGCTGCAGGAGTAACCACCTATGTGGTAAACAATAGTAAAGATGAATCGAAGGGAAATTCTGCCTTTGTGGGCCATTCATCTCAGTATGCATATACTGCTTCCGGTTCTTCGACTTCATCTGTTGGACAGCCGGTAGATTTAACTTATGCTGCGGAAAAAACAGTTCATGCAGTAGTTCATATCAAGTCTACTGTCAATAGCAAGGTTCAAACAGTACAACAGATGCCCGATCTTTTTGATTATATTTTTGGCAATCCTCAACCTTATGAACGTCAGTATAGGACCCAGCCGCAGGTCGGTTATGGCTCGGGTGTCATTTTGTCACCAGATGGATATATTGTGACAAATAATCATGTTATTGACGGAGCCGATGTGATAGATGTTACTCTGAATGACAGTCGTAAGTTTCAGGCCACAGTTGTCGGATCCGATCCAAATTCTGACTTGGCACTAATTAAAATCGAAGGTGATGAATTTCCTGTTGTACCAATGGGTAATTCAGATGAGCTAAAACTTGGTGAATGGGTACTAGCAGTAGGAAATCCCTTTAACCTTACATCTACGGTTACTGCCGGAGTAGTAAGTGCAAAGGCAAGAAAGATTGGTATTTATGATAAACAGGGAAGTATTGAATCATTTATTCAGACAGATGCTGCAATAAACATGGGCAATAGTGGAGGTGCTCTAGTGAATTCAAAAGGCGAGCTTATTGGAATTAATGCAGCCTTGGAGTCGCCAACAGGTACCTATGCCGGATATGGTTTTGCTATCCCAACTACAATAGTCAGAAAAGTTGTTTCTGATTTGAAAGAGTATGGAGTCGTTCAGCGTGCCATGCTTGGCATCTCGGGAAATGATATTGCAACAATGAGACAGCTTGATGAAAACAAGAACCGTGACTTCGGCACTCTCGAAGGTGTTTATATAAGCGAATTGTCGGATGGAGGAGGTGCGCTAGCTGCCGGTCTCAAAAAGGAGGATATAATCACTGAGGTTAATGGTAAAAATATCAAGACCATGACCGAGCTACAAGAGACAATCGCACAGTATCGTCCGGGAGATAAGGTTACTGTTATAGTCCTTCGTGACAAGAAAAACAAGGAGATTGAGGTAACACTGAAAAACTCAAAAGGCAATACTGAAATTGTAAAAGATGCGGATATTGATCTACTTGGAGCTGCTTTTAAAGATGTTACCGATCAATTGAAGAAACAGCTGAATATTGGCTATGGACTGCAAGTCAGCGGTGTGGACAAAGGTTTATTTACCGAATCGGGAATCAAAAAAGATTATATTATTCTGAAAGTAAATGGACAGCAGATCAAATCCGAGTCTGATTTTAGAGAGGTATTTAAAGAGGCTTTGTCATCCCCTGAACAGGTGCTGTTTATTACAGGTCTTTATCCTTCAGGATTAAGGGCAAACTATGCAGTTGATTTGGCGAATAATTGATTGATTAAATATAAAATGCGATTAAAAGACTGGAGTTTGAATCTCTTTAAACTCCAGCCTTTTATTATGTATTTTTGTTAGAATATTAGTAGGATTTACCAAAAGAATAAAGTAAATTTGCGCCCAATTCGCCTATTTTGGAATAATAGGTGAAGTCAATAAGATAACGTTATCACAATATATACGAGATGAGGCAACTGAAAATTACAAAAAGTATCACAAATCGTGAAAGTGCATCCCTTGACAAATATCTACAAGAGATTGGCCGTGAAGAGTTAATCACTGTGGAGGAAGAGGTTGATTTAGCGCAGAGGATACGTAAAGGTGATAGGCAGGCTTTAGAAAAATTGACCCGCGCAAATCTGAGATTTGTCGTTTCAGTAGCAAAACAATATCAGAATCAGGGACTGAGCCTTCCTGACCTGATTAATGAGGGCAACCTCGGCTTGATCAAAGCCGCTGAAAAGTTTGATGAGACACGTGGATTTAAATTTATCAGTTATGCTGTTTGGTGGATTCGTCAATCGATTCTTCAGGCATTGGCTGAACAGTCCAGAATAGTACGTCTCCCACTTAACCAGGTTGGATCTCTGAATAAGATTAGCAAGGCACTCTCCAAATTCGAACAGGATAATGAGCGTCGTCCTTCTCCTGAAGAATTGGCCGATGTTCTTGATATCCCTGTAGATAAGATAGCAGATACTCTTAAGGTTTCGGGTCGACATATATCTGTTGATGCTCCTTTCGTAGACGGAGAAGACAACAGCTTGTTGGATGTTTTGGTAAATGATGACTCCCCAATGGCAGATAGGACATTGGTGAATGAGTCTCTTGCAAAAGAGATTGATCGCGCTTTATCAACCCTAACTGACAGGGAAAAAGATATTATACGCATGTTTTTCGGCATTGAATGTCGTGAAATGACCTTGGAAGAGATAGGTGATAAGTTCGGGCTGACTCGTGAAAGAGTCCGTCAGATTAAGGAAAAAGCTATTCGCCGTCTTCGCCAAAACTCAAGAAGCAAACTTTTGAAATCATATCTCGGATAAATATGTCTTTCATTAAATATAATCTTGCTGGACTTCTGTTGTTGCTGATATCACTGAATTCTTTTTCTCAGACGGTTAATAACAGGAGTGTCAACCCTATGATGAATCCGACAGAAGGGTTAACTGCCTCCAAAGAGGATGTTAATTCAAAATATTCAAACAAGAAGATAAAAGATGCTGATACGGTTAGCGTTTATATGTTTGCCGTATCGTTTTCTTTTATGGATTCCATTATGTTTTTTTCTGACGTACAGAAGGTTGACGATGCTGTCGTATATAATAATACCTTTTTGGGAGGCTTGACTTCGTACGAACAGCAATTCGCAAGCCATGTCGAACAGTTGGGGCACAATAGTCAAATACCTGTTATCTATTTCTCAAAAAAAGAAAAAGCCATTCAAAAAAAATATAAAGCTGCTATGAAACAAGGTACAAAGAAATTGAAACTCGAAATTGCCGAAGTTGGTGACGGTTTTAGCTTTTCTACGCCTTTATAAATACCCTTTTTAGGATTCTGTTAGAATTGAATATGAACAGAAATACGTACACCCTCTGTGGAAACACCGGGGGTGTCTCTGTATGTTAGCCTTCGAAAATAATCGATTCGACCGAACTTCAGAATATTCTCTATACCAAATCCCAGTTCAACATAAGGCTCCGTCATTTCAGTAGCAATCGCCTTGTCAGGATACTTATAAATATTTCCGCTATTATCTATATTAGGATTGTTGTAATCTAAAGTGGTACCCCATAACCCACGGCATGTCACTACCTCTCTCCATTTGAGCTTCTTAATAAGCGGTGTCCTGTTTAATAACCAGCCGTTGAGATAATAAGTAATATCCCAAGCAGCTTGCGAATCAAGAATAAATTCCATAGGTGTCATCAGCTCATATGACTCTTTTCTAAGAGTATATGAAATATTGGCATTAGGAATTATCAAAAGTGGATATGGTGCCTGATTCCAGATTTTTTCTCCTTTTAGCAACACATCAAAATATCCAAAAGGAGAAATCCAATGGCGCTGTCTGTAGGAAGCGTCTGTTTTTTGAATAGTATAATTACTTCCCAAAACATCTTTGAAAGCCATAGAGTGGGATAGGGTAAAGACCGGATGTTCCGGAAGCATAGAGTTTCTGTCCCATTTGTTTTGGACAAATTTCTCATTAGGAGCATATCTGAGATTGATTACAAACTCAGTCTGCATTATCTGTTTATCAAATGTAACTGTTCCGTCCGAAACATCTTTCTCGAGTTTAATAAAACGGGAACTCTCATTGATTCTGTTTCTCAGTACGGCAGAATATGAAAAACCGTTGTGGAACTCATTTGAGTATGTGAATTCTCCCAGTTTTATATATCCAATCTTATTATCTGGAAGACGTTTTAGAGACAAGAACATATTATCCTTGTTTGTATATAGATATGTCTGACCGTATTGAACAATATCGTTCTCGTAATGAAGCCTTAGCGAATGTATAGGAAACTCGTTCCAGTTCTCTTTTTTAGGCTTAAAGGAATACTCCAGCCTTCCCATGTATTTCCAACGCTGATCCCTGGTGCCGTATACGACATAGAATCTTCCAAACAGATGCGGATTAAGATATGCAGTGGTCATACCTCCTGTTCTGAGTCTTATTCCCTCCAATTCGTTATAACTGATAGTTGTGTTTACCGGTCCGTAGTAGAATGGGGTACGCTCCTTTTTTATAGGCATGTATCCTGAGAATAATAAAGAAATGCCCTGCTCTGTCCAATAATAAACCGGTATATCCCTTAATCTTGTCAGCATATCCTGTACAGAACGCTGTTGAACGCTCATTGTCGAATCTCTATGCTCTACCCAGAACTCTTCATCCCGGTTAGTGGAGTTGTCGTCCTCAATTACCTTTTCCGGTCTGTCGAATACTGCTTGGTCCACATCATCATTGAATTTGTAATCGGAATAGGTTACTTCTCTTCTTCCATATATACCGTCAATGAAATCATATAGCTTAAGTTCTGTGGTTATAGATTCAAAAAGCAGTAGCCTCGGATGCTCGGCAGTACGTGTAAATCTCTGTTCCAGATTCAGATATTCAACGAAGTTCAAGTTTATATCGTAAGGAATACTCATTTGTACCCACTTTATGAAGTGAGTCGAGTCTGTTGTCACGTAGAAATGACCTGTAAAACCGAAAGACTCGGTGTTGAAGGGTACGAAAACAAAATCTACACACTCCTCGTCATCGACCACAAGGGTGTCCATTAAATAATACTTGTAATAGCTGGGTGCAATGTCTGCCAAAGGACTAACAAATTCATTCCTAAGGATAATCACCTTCTCGTTGAATAGGTCAATATCTACAAGTGTAGCTTCTACAGCAGCTCTAATTTCCTCATCCGGCATGAAATCATCAATGCCCACCCATTTTCTACCCGAAACCAGTTGCTTCTCTTTGGAAGGCTTTTTCTGGAAATAATCGGTAGCAACCAATTCTCGTGATGAAACATTAAGGATAGGTTTTCCGGATATGAGAGATGTGTCGACATACTCTTTCAGAAAGTCAAACTTCCTAAACAGGAATTGTTTCTGTTTCTCTTCCGTAAAGTTATCCAATGCAATTACGAATTTTTCATATCTGTTTTTGGAAACGAAATCATTATTATATGGGTTGTCCTTCTTTTTGTTGTCAATCAATGTTTTAGCCAACTCGACGGCGGGATTATCCTTTTTCTTGTAAACCTCCCTTTCCGGTTCTATCTCAACTTCAGACAGTCCATATGATGTGGCATTCAATACCACCTTAAGAGGAAAGCGCATGCTTGAGGAAAGCTCTAGTACGAAATCATCGTATCCAACTGATGAAATCATAAGAGTCTGATTGTTAACCGGTCCCATGAAAGAGAAATTGCCATTATTGTCGGTGGTGCATCCTATTGTGGTATTTATTAGGCGAACAGTTGTGTATGGTAAAGCCTCACCGTCGGAATCTTTCACGTTCCCACTGATTCTTACTTGGGAATATGCATTACAGAAGATCAAACAGCTAAAAACAAATATAGTAATAAAGTGCTTCGCCTTTTTCTGGAAATTCATATTATTATCTTTATGTGGGGGCAAAGATAGTGCAAGCCGAGGGCAATGAAAAATAAAGCTGTTTATTTTTCACTGTTTTAACTCCATAATCTAGTCATGAGGCCGCCCTCATGACTAGATTATGGAGTTAAAACATAATGAAACGAACTCGTTCGTTTCATTGCCGAGGCGTAGCCTCTCTTTGACTTTGTCAAAGATCCTCTTGGCGCAGCGAATCTTTGACAAAGTCAAAGAGAGCGGAGTATACATAAAAAAGTAACTGCCACGCCCAAATTTCCCTCACCAGTAATTAAGCAGATACCTAAATATTTTTAGAAAAAACCTTTCCCCTATATAATAAGGTGTACCCCAAATAGAAAGCAAAAACCAAGCAAATTTTATCAGAAATCGTAACGCATTCATTTTAGATATGATAGCCCCAAAATAGAGGAATAGCAAAAAGAAAAATCAAACTTTTTAAAAAAAAAGTCCTCAAAATGTTTGGCCAGTATCCAGACTCGTCATATCTTTGCATCCGCTTTCGGGAACGAAGGTATGGCAAGAGAGAGTTGCAAAGGCAATTTTATAGCCATACAAGTTAAAAAATATTCCCATTGAGAAAGCTACAAGACGTTCTTTGAACAATTTTCATACAGACAAAAGTAGTACGACGGACATACTGTTATGGTATGTCCAAGGGTAATACGAACCGTCAATAATTAAGAGATTCGAAAATAAAAGACGGACCTGAGCAAAAAAAGAAAGAACGATGTATGCCATTAGGATTTATCCTGTATGTCATATAATCTACGGTATAAGAAATACAAAGAAGAGTTTGATCCTGGCTCAGGATGAACGCTAGCTACAGGCTTAACACATGCAAGTCGAACGGAGTAGCAATACTCAGTGGCAAACGGGTGAGTAACACGTATCCAACCTAACCTCTACTCGGGTATAGCCTTTCGAAAGGAAGAGTAATCCCTGATGTTATATGTGATTCACATGCATTGCATATCAAAGATTTATCGGTAGAGGGTGGGGATGCGTTCCATTAGATAGTCGGCGGGGTAACGGCCCACCGAGTCGATGATGGATAGGGGTTCTGAGAGGAAGGTCCCCCACATTGGAACTGCGACACGGTCCAAACTCCTACGGGAGGCAGCAGTGAGGAATATTGGTCAATGGCCGGAAGGCTGAACCAGCCAAGTAGCGTGAAGGATGACGGCCCTATGGGTTGTAAACTTCTTTTTTATGGGAATAACGATAGTCACGTGTGACTATGTGCATGTACCATACGAATAAGGATCGGCTAACTCCGTGCCAGCAGCCGCGGTAATACGGAGGATCC
>CAZYFO010000035.1:0-18575 GCA_964646955.1 uncultured Bacteroidaceae bacterium
TGATGTAATTGAGATAGAACGCGGGACAAAACATATAACAGAATAATAAAAATTATTCTTTACTTAGTAAAAAAACCAAATTGCTTCTTAAACCTTTTGCCAATTTCATAATCCTATTAGATGTTGCTGATGAATTTTTACGTTTAACCTTTTATACAATTAAAAAAAATGAAGAAATTATTTTTTGCAGTAGCTATTATGATGGTTTCTACCTTCAGTTTTGCTCAGGGATTTGGTGGTGGTCAGGGCATGAACATGAATCCTGAAGATATGGCCAAGAGACAAGTTGATCGTATCAATCAAACTGTTGAGTTGACAAAAGCTCAGCAGGACACTTTGACAGTTTACTTCGTAGCTCAGAGCAAGGCTCAGCAGGCTCGTCGTGAAAAGATGCAGCAAGATGGTGGTGGCCAGCAGATGGGTCAAGGTTTCAGCGAAGAGATGATGAAAGAGATGCAGGCTCAGCGCGAAGCTCAGGCAGCAAAAATCAAGTCAGTTCTTACTCCTGCACAGTACGAGAAGTATCAGAAGGCTGAGGAAGAGCGCAGACAGCAGATGGGTCAAGGCGGCGGCTTCGGCGGCGGCATGGGAGGCTTCGGTGGTGGTGCCCCTCAGGGCGGTGCTCCTCAGTTCTAATAACTGCAAGTCAATCAAAAAAAAATCCGAACAGCAATGTCCGGATTTTTTTTTTGGTCTAATACTACTCAAAATAAGCTACATCCTATAAGAACCAATAGTTGGGCACTAAGGATTCGCAAAAACATTGTCAACGGATATACAGTAGAATAACTTACTGCCGGAGCATCATGCTCAGTCTGTTCATTTGCATATGCCAATGCCGGAGGATTTGTACTGCCACCTGCAACAAGACCCAAAATAGTATAATAATTCATCTTGAATTTAACCCTAGCAATAAGAGCTATAACGAACACCGGTATTACTGTAATCATCAATCCGGAAATCATATAAATAATTCCGTCACCCGAAGTTATTGTATTTACGAAATTTGCACCTGACTTAATACCGACACTCGCCAAAAACAGTGCAATACCTATTTCTCGCAACATCAGATTGGCACTAGCCTTAGTATATGTCACTAGGCCAAACTTGTAACCGAATCTACCGATAAGGATAGCAACAACCAACGGGCCTCCTGCCAGTCCCAGTTTCATTGGAGTTGGAACACCCGGAATCATAACAGGAATGCTTCCGAAAAGTATACCGACTAGTATTCCGACAAAAATTGTAGCAATATTTGGAGTATCCAGCCTCTTCAATTCATTTCCCACACGAGCTGCAATAGCGGCAACCTTATCAGCTTGTCCTACTACAGTCATCCTGTCTCCCACCTGCAATACTAAACTGGAAGAAGCAAACAATTCCGTACCCGAACGGACTATCCTTGTAATAGTAACATCATAAATACTGCCCAAGTGCAACTGTCCGAGAGTCTTTCCATTAACTTTACTCTTAGTAATAACTATTCTGCGTGAAACAAGCGGATTTGTGGTTACAATCTTATCCCAGTCCACATCCACTATTACGCCCAATATAGTCCTAATAGCCTCAGCATCTTCTTCTGAACTGACTACGCAAAGCTGATCACCCAAATGAACAACAGTATCTTTATGAGGGCTTGCAACATCACCTTCGTGAAGTATCCTTGAACAGATAAACTCTCTATTAAGTATCCTGCGCAACTCCAATATAGTCTTTCCGTCAAGGCTAGGATTCTGCATCTCAATATATTGACGGCTTGGTTTATTGGAATTATCCTGTTCTTCCATCGACGTCAACTGTTCATTTTCCTTATCTTCTTTAATCTTGCATATTGCCTTTACAATCATGGGAACCATAATCACACCTACTACTGCCAATGGATAGGCACAAGCATATCCTGTTGCAATATCCACTCCTCCCTTACCCATTTGTCGCAGAGCCTCTTCTGCCGCACCAAGACCAGGAGTATTTGTCACCGCACCGCTAAGCACACCAACCAACATTGGAAAACTATTCGAATCATATTGATCGAAAAACAGATAAAATGCTCCGATAGCAACCAAAATATTCAGAAGCACCATTTCAACGGCCAGTCGGTTCATTCTCATACCGCCCTTACGAAACGAAGAGAAAAACGAAGGACCTACCTGGAGACCTATGCTGTATACAAATAGAATAAGTCCGAAATCCTGAATAAAATTTATTGTCTTTAGATTGCCTGTAAATCCAAAGTGGCCCATCAGTATACCAACGAACAGAATGAAAGCGACTCCAAGTGAGACGCCGAAAACTTTAACTTTTCCCAGTTTTACTCCTAACGCAATAACTAAGGAATAAAGCAACAAAATGTGAGCAATCGACTCCGAGTCGAAAAGTAGTGAATTAAGCCAATCCATTATTAATCAATTAATTTAGAATCAAATATATATATTATTCCGTTTCAAGTCGCAAAATTACTCTTTTATTTATCTCGTGATTCATTTTTTGATAATTTTATTATGCTATAATGTTAAAATGACGGGCCAGGATTTGGATAAAACTCATAGAATAGTGCGGTCTGTTTTGCTTTGTTAAATAGGTGTATTTTAGGAATAAATATTAGACTAATTCCTTATTAGTTTTTACCTTTGTAGGTCTGTAATTTACGGGACCGAGTTATTTGGCCGAATTACAGTTTTTAAGAATTATCTTTATACAAAAGTATTAAATAAGTTATGGCAAATAAGAAAGAAAAACTTTTTGCCGAGTTTCCGCCGGTTTCCACAGAAGAGTGGATGGAAAGGGTCACAGAAGACCTAAAAGGTGCGGAATTCGAGAAAAAGTTGGTTTGGAAGACAAATGAAGGCTTCAAAGTACAACCCTTCTATCGTGCGGATGATATCAAAGACATGAAGAGTACGTATGCTCTTCCTGGAAATTTTCCTTTCCTTCGTGGTAACAAAACAAGTGACAACTCATGGCTGGTTCGCCAGAACATAGAAGTCACAGATTTCAATGAGGCCAATGCCAAAGCTGTCAAACTGACAACAAAAGGTGTTGACTCATTTTGTTTTAGAATCAAAGGTAAAGACATCAGTAAAGAGAACGTCTTGACTCTTATCAAAGGTATCGATCCTCAGGAGACTGAGATAAACTTCTGTACATGCAAGAAGAAAGTCGTTGAGTTGGCAGAGATCCTTATGGCTGAGTTCTCATCAAAGAAATACGACGCCAAGATGGTCCAAGGTTCCATCAATTACGACCCAATCAACACCATCCTTACCAAAGGCAAGGACGTTGAGAACTGGAAAGAGACATCAAAGAAACTTATCGAAATCTGTTCTGCATTCCCCAATTTTCGTCCTATCACAGTCAACGCTCTTTCGTTGAACAATGCTGGTTCCTATATCTATCAGGAATTAGGATATGCTCTGGCTTGGGGTAACGAGTACATGAGTTCTCTGACAGAGGCAGGATTGTCTGCCGACTCAGTCGCTAAAGCCATCAAGTTCAACTTCGGTATCAGCAGTTCATACTTCATGGAGCTTGCAAAGTTCCGTGCTGCACGTCTGCTATGGGCTGAAATCGTTAAGCAGTATTCTCCCAAGTGTGATAACAGCTGCAAGATGATGATTCACGCCGAGACATCCACATTCAATATGTCACTTTTCGACAGCTACGTCAACCTGCTCCGTACACAAACGGAATCTATGAGTGCAGCCTTAGCCGGTGTTCACTCAATGACTGTAACTCCGTTCGACAAAGTATATGCTGCTCCTGAAGAATTTTCTGAGCACTTGGCACGCAATCAGCAGCTTCTGCTGAAAGAAGAGTGCCATTTAGACAAAGTAGTTGATCCTGCCGCAGGTTCATATTACATCGAGACACTCACCTCCTCTATTGCCGAACAGGCTTTGAAGTTGTTCAAGGCAACAGAAGCTGAAGGCGGTATGTTGGAAGCAGCCAAAGCAGGTAAGGTTCAAGACGCTGTCAATGCAAGCAATAAAGAGCGTCACGATGCGGTTGCAAAACGCCGTGACACACTTCTGGGCACTAACCAATATCCGAACTTCAATGAGCTGGCCGAAGGCAAAAAGCCACTGGAACAAGTATGTTGTTGCGGAGGTAAAGACGAATGTGAGAAGCCATACAAGACACTCTCATTTGATCGTGAGGCAAATGAGTTCGAGGCTCTCCGTTTACAGACCGAAGTTTCGGGCAAACGTCCAAAGGCATTTATGCTGACCATCGGTAACCTGGCCATGCGTCAGGCTCGTGCTCAGTTCAGTTGCAACTTCTTGGCTTGCGCCGGATATCAAGTAATTGACAACCTCGGATTCAAGACAGTAGAAGAAGGTATTGAAGCCGCTATGAAAGAAAAAGCCGATATCGTAGTACTCTGTTCAAGTGATGATGAATATGCAGAATTAGCCGTTCCCGCTTTCAAGGCATTGAACGGTCGTGCAATGTTCATCGTTGCCGGAAACCCTGCCTGTGCAGAAGACCTCAAGGCAGCAGGAATAGAAAACTTCATCCACGTTCGTGTCAACGCATTGGAGACACTGAGAGAGTATAACGCCAAATTAGGCATAAAGTAAGTAAAGCAGCTATGAGAAAAGATTTCAGTAAAATCGATATATATGCCGGTCTCCAAAAACAAAATGACAAGGAGTGGCAAAAAGAAAACGGAATCAAAGCAGACTGGAAAACTCCGGAGCTGATTGATGTAAAACCCGTTTATACAAAAGAAGATTTGGAAGGTATGGAACACCTAAACTACGCAGCTGGTGTTGCTCCATTCCTACGCGGCCCCTATTCAACCATGTATGTGATGCGTCCTTGGACTATCCGCCAGTATGCAGGTTTCTCTACTGCCGAAGAGTCCAACGCTTTCTATCGTCGTAACTTAGCCTCAGGTCAGAAAGGTCTGTCAGTAGCATTCGACCTTCCTACACACCGCGGCTACAATCCCGACAACGAACGTGTAGTAGGTGATGTAGGTAAAGCCGGCGTATCCATCTGTTCAGTTGAAAACATGAAGGTTCTGTTCTCGGGAATTCCTTTGAACAAAATGTCAGTATCAATGACCATGAACGGTGCTGTTCTGCCTATCATGGCATTCTATATCACTGCCGCTCTTGAACAGGGAGCTACCTTACCGGAACTTGCAGGTACCATACAGAACGATATCCTTAAGGAGTTCATGGTTCGTAACACCTACATCTATCCGCCGAAGTTCTCCATGAAGATCATAAGCGATATTTTTGAATACACTTCAAAGAACATGCCTAAGTTCAATAGTATCTCCATTTCCGGCTATCACATGCAGGAGGCAGGTGCAACAGCAGACATCGAGCTTGCATATACATTAGCCGACGGCTGGGAATATCTGCGTGCCGGTGTAAATGCGGGCATTGACATCGATGCTTTCGCTCCACGTCTGTCATTCTTCTGGGCTATCGGAACCAATCACTTCATGGAGATTGCCAAGATGCGTGCCGCTCGTCTGCTTTGGGCAAAAATAGTCAAGACCTTCAATCCTAAGAACACCAAGTCATTAGCTCTGCGTACACACTGCCAGACCTCAGGTTGGTCACTCACGGAACAGGATCCTTACAACAACATAGGACGTACCTGTATCGAAGCTATGGCTGCCGCCCTGGGTCACACACAGTCACTGCATACCAATGCTCTTGATGAGGCCATTGCACTTCCAACAGACTTCAGCGCCCGTATCGCTCGTAACACTCAGATCTATATTCAGGAAGAGACCAATTTATGTAAGAACGTTGACCCATGGGCAGGTTCATACTACATCGAGACTCTCACCAACGAGATAGCTCAAAAGGCTTGGGAACATATTCAGGAAATCGAGAGTCTGGGCGGTATGGCCAAGGCAATCGAGTCAGGCATTCCAAAGATGCGTATCGAAGAGGCTGCAGCACGCACCCAGGCACGTATCGACTCAGGTGCTCAAACCATCGTAGGTACTAACAAATACCGTCTCGATAAGGAAGCTCCTATTGACATCCTTGAGATAGACAACTCAGCCGTACGCGTAGAGCAGATTGAAGGCCTTAAGAAGTTGCGCGCTAACCGCGACGAAGTTGCCGTTCAAAATGCCCTCAATGCCATCACCGAATGTGTAAAGACAGGTAATGGTAACCTGCTGGAGTTAGCCGTTGAAGCAGCAAAGTTGCGTGCCTCACTCGGTGAGATCTCAGATGCTTGCGAAAAGATAGTTGGCCGTTACAAGGCTGTAATCAGAACAATATCAGGCGTGTATTCATCAGAAAGCAAGAAGGATGCAGACTTTGAGAAAGCCTGCTCCCTAACAGAAAAATTTGCAAAGAAAGAGGGTCGCAGACCACGTATCATGATTGCAAAGATGGGCCAGGACGGTCACGACCGTGGAGCCAAAGTCGTTGCAACAGGCTATGCAGACTGCGGTTTCGATGTCGATATGGGACCTCTGTTCCAGACTCCTGCCGAGGCAGCTCGTCAAGCAGTGGAAAACGACGTACACATACTCGGCGTCTCTTCTCTCGCTGCCGGTCACAAGACTCTTGTTCCCCAAGTAATTGAAGAGCTCAAGAAGTTAGGCCGCGAAGACATAATGGTAATAGTAGGTGGAGTCATCCCAGCTCAGGATTATGACTACCTATACAACTCCGGGGCTGCTGCAATATTCGGTCCCGGCACCAGTGTTGCGAAAGCCGCTTGTCAGATTATGAACTTACTTTTAGGCGAATAACCTAAACGTTCCATATCTATGTAAAAGAGGAAGACGCCAAAACATCTTCCTCTTTTTTTCTGTAGACAACTAAACTAATGCTTATTTAAAAATCTTCATTTAGTATATAGGGTGCACCTGAAGCTGTTATACCACAACCGCTAATGCTGAAGCCACGTGTATGGGTATTATTATAGAACTCTATCTCTGCATTTCCCTCCTTATTGGATACCACATCCGGGTTCCAATATAGAGTACGACGATAATCCACGTCACCGTTTATAGGTCCGTTAGGATATGAGGGGCTATAAAAACCGCGCAGTTCGGAATAACCCTGAACAGTTGTAATACGCTTATTGAGCGACAAAAGTTCCTCTTTAGACTTACGTTCATACTCCTCCTTCAATAGCACATCAACAATACAATAGTTACCACCATTTGACACAAAGGCAGAAGAGAACACATCAAGTGATTCACTTGCATCGCGGGAGAATCCACTTACTAATAACGGAGTTAAACTAAATACACTGCTTGCAGGAACCGGTTTATCATAAACTATAATACTCTTTACGTAGTCCATATCAATGGTCCATGAATCCTCAAAAATGCCATTATACACACATCTTTTTGAGTCATGCACATACCAAAACAGTTTACTGCTTCCCATCTTCCAAAGGTCGGATGCTTTCAGGATATTCTGAGCAGTCTCTCCTTCATTAGTAGAAATAGGTTCGGCTGATATCTCACCACCAATTTCTTCCTCTGAAGATTCACTCTCAATCGAATCATCTTTCCATATCGGGTAGCCCTTAGACATAAGATAACCGTAGACATCGGTAGTATATTCACCTTTATCATACTCTCCTTCAGTATCCTTTGTCACATCAAAGGCCTTAAACGTATTATAATCAATATACTTGCGTTTGGCATTAATATCGACCTCATCCAAGAGTACACCCATGTTATCGTAAATAATTTCCGGGAAGTCACCATCACTTATTCTGTCCAACTCTCTGTTTGACATGTCTTCCTCTTTTTTCTCAACTTTTGATGACTTAAACAACAATTCCTCGTTCAGATATGGTCTGATAGAGGGGATCATGGAACGTTCAAGCATTATTTTGGCATTAGCCAACTTGTCGTTTTTGACCTTCTTCAACAACATTGTGAGCTTGGCATTGCCATAGAACTCGGTAAGATCGAAACCGAAATATCCGTTTTTATCAGTGATGAACTTAAACTGGTCTATATGTTTTTTATCATCGGGAACAACAGTAGCAAGAACTTTCACACCGGAAAGCACATCCGTTCCTCTTTTATTAATAATCCATCCGTTAAATGTCAAGCCCTCTTCTATTCTATGCTTCTCATAATATTCATCCGGGCCGGCGGACATGGTTTTCCAATCATAACGTTCCCAACCTTGAACCATCATAAGTAGGTCAAGAGCCTGCAGATGTGTCTCATCATCAGATTCAAAATAATATCCGGGATTATTGATAAATCCCTTCAAATCGGAACAGAGCAACAAATTGGTCCTCAGATCCTCAGAGTATGTTGTTCCAAATGTCCTGGAATCACGAACGGAGATACAGAATCGGTCGGCAAAAGGCACACCTTTTGAATCGGACAAGTGAAATTTAACATTAACCTTATCGTAAGGAGCATAAGTCTCTTGATCAGTTGTAAATTCCAATGTAGGAGACTTCAAATCAATTCTATTAAACACTGAACGCTTCGAAAGGATCTCGCCGTAAGAGGTAAATAGTGTCAGTTGACATACGCCTGATGGCCATGTGGAGGCAGGGATAACAAAGGTCTGTCGGTCTCTGTTTTGAGCTATGGTCTTGAAATAATACAACTCACCGCGACAAGTGACAATCAGTCCCAATGAATCCTTTGATTCCGGCATTGTACCTTGAACTGAAACCTCTATCTGTCCCTTTCCGTCATTCTTTACCGACATTGTATATCCGGTAGCTATGGCATCCGGCAGATTGAAATTGTACCTTCTGTCATCATAGATAAACTGAACTGTATTCGACTTCTGTTTCGGTGTAATGTAAAATGTTCCCATTCCATCGTGTTCTGTATTGAAAGATACACTATCCGAGTTTCCTTTTAATACGCCCGATAAGTCAACTCCTAATCCGCTATAGTCAGTTGCCTTAAATGCCACACGACATGGGATTCCCATTACGATATTTCCACCTTCAGGATAAAAAGACACATTCAGATTCTTCAGATTCTCTTTCTTAGGACGATACTGTTCAATATCGCTCTTTATCTCTTTCAATACGGGACTCTCTTCGTAATAAGCACCCTCTTTACTCGGTTTTGCAAAAACCGGCACTACTCGTGAGAAAAGTGCGTTCTCGCTGAAATTCAACATATTGAGAGTATAGGCTCGAATCTCATAATATCCGCTAGGATAGTTGACGGCTCCACGCATCTCACGAGCCTGTTTTGTAGCCATGTCAACCAGATCGAAAGCTCCGTCACACTGACCGTACATCACTTTTAAATTCTGTTGTTGAAGTACTGTTCCGGAGGGAGAAACCAGTTCGACATGCAGTACGCCACTAGTAGATTTGGTCAGAGAAGATGCTTTTACAACATAAGCCTTGAACCAAATAGTCTCTCCCTGAAAATATCCCGTATTATCTAGCTGCAGGTAAACCTTCTCCTGAGGGAATACCGCATTGAAATCATATGTATTCTGTACAAACTTCCTCAAGGCTATATTTTGTGCCATAGACGGAAATGACAAGGACAAAAGACAACATGAAACTATTATTATTAATAGATTTTTTCTCATAAACATTAAAGGATATATTTGGGAACACTTCTTAAATTCCACAAAAATAAGCAATTTGATTTCAATATCTTACTACCTGCCCCATTATTTATTAATTTGCGTTGTCAAGTTAAATACCTAAATTTGTACCTAACGTGAAAAAGGCTACTCATGATAGTTTGCATTGCAGAAAAGCCCAGTGTGGCAAAAGATATCGCCGAAGTGTTAGGCGCAAATAACAGGCACGATGGTTACATTGAAGGGAACGGTTATCAGGTAACTTGGACTTTCGGCCATTTGTGTACCCTAAAAGAGCCTTCTGACTATACGCCTAACTGGAAAAGCTGGTCATTAGGTAGTCTGCCTATGATTCCTCCACGTTTCGGTATTAAACTCATACCGGATAAAGGTATCGAGAAGCAATTCAAGATAATTGAGAGCCTGATGCTTAAAGCTGATCAGATAATAAACTGCGGTGATGCCGGCCAGGAAGGAGAGCTGATTCAGAGATGGGTCATGCAGAAAATAGGAATAAACTGCCCTGTAAAACGATTATGGATATCATCACTGACAGAAGAAGCCATCCGTGAAGGGTTTCGTAACCTTCAACAGCAAGAAGCTTTTCAACCCTTATATGAAGCAGGTCTTTGCCGAGCTATCGGAGACTGGCTACTTGGAATGAATGCTACCCGTCTTTACACTCTCAAATACGGAGATAGAAACAATCGTCAGGTATTGTCTATCGGACGTGTTCAGACGCCTACTTTAGCGTTAGTTGTAAACAGACAGAAAGAGATAGACTCTTTCGTGCCTGAACAATACTGGGAATTGAAGACCAATTACAGAGAGACCGTTTTCAATGCCACCAAAGGACGTTTCTCCGATATTTCAGAAGGACAAAAGGCTCTTGAGTCCATAAAAGAAGAACCATTCTCAGTACTAGATGTCTCAAAGAAAGAGGGCAAGGATTACTCTCCGCGCCTATTCGATTTAACCTCATTACAGGTAGAGTGTAACAGAAAATTCGGATACTCAGCGGATGACACGCTTAAGCTGATACAGTCACTGTATGAAAAAAAGTTCGCTACATACCCGCGTGTCGATACCACATTCCTGAGTGAAGATATATATGCAAAATGTCCGCAGATACTGAAAGGTCTTGAAAGCTATACACAATACACATCTCCTCTTTTGGAGAAGAAATTGCCCAAGAGTAAACGTGTATTTGACAACAGCAAAGTAACTGATCACCATGCCATCATACCCACAGGAATAAAACCTGTAGGATTGTCAAAGATGGAAGAGTCTGTCTTCGACCTGATTGCAAAACGTTTCATCGCTTCATTCTATCCCGAATGCCTCTATTCCACAACTACGGTGATGGGAAAAGCCGGAGATATCGAATTCAAGGCAACCGGTAGAGAGATAATAAAACCGGGATGGCGTGTAATCTTCGATAAAGAAAAAACAGAAGAGACCGAAAATGACAAAGACAGAGACGAAGAGCATATACTGCCCTCCTTCACTATCGGAGAAAGCGGGCCTCACATACCTGAGCTATCTGAGAAATGGACTACTCCACCGAAACCATATACCGAAGCCACTCTTCTGCGTGCCATGGAAACAGCCGGAAAATTAGTAACAGACGACTCTCTGCGTGACGCTTTGAAGGAGAACGGAATAGGACGCCCTTCAACTCGTGCCGCCATCATAGAGACCCTTTATAAACGCGGTTACATGAAAAAAGAGAAAAAAAACCTCTTTCCTACCGTAACCGGCGTAAATCTAATCAACCTCATTGGGGAAGAGTTATTGAAAAGTGCTGAACTGACCGGTATCTGGGAAAAGAGACTGAGAGAGATAGAAAAACGAAAATATGATTCATCACAATTCATTAATGAGTTAAAACAGATGGTAGATACAATTGTACATGATGTCTTGGCTGATAATTCTAGACTCCAAGCGCAATAATACCGTACATTTTCAGTTGTTTACATATAATGTTCAATAGAACCTACACATATCTCTTTTTTTGCGCCGTTATCCTATTCGTTTCTTCATGTGGTGCCGAGGTTCAGTTAAGAAAAGCTGAACAGAGTTTCGCTTTGGGAGAATACTCCAACGCTGCCACATTATACAAAAAAGCCTATTCGGGGACGCCATCTAAAGAAAAGGAGTTGCGCTCAGAACTTGCATTCAAGATGGGCGAATGTTATCGTCGTACCAACTACACTGCGCGTGCCCTGGCCGCCTATCAAAATGTAATCAGATATAACCCTACAGACTCCGTATCTTATAAATATTTAGCCGATATGCAGTTGAAAAACGGAGATTTCAAAAACGCCGAAAAGAACTACACCACCTATTTGGAATACTCTCCTGACGATCCTCTTGCAATTAACGGACTGAAATCTTGTCAGCTTTTGCAACAATGGAAAAAGTCCGTCACCAGATACACAGTCAAAAAAGACCCAATACTGAATTCCAGATTCAGCGATTACTCACCCGCCTTCGGAAGTTCCGATTACAATAAGGTATTCTTTACATCTACCCGTAGTGAAGCCACCGGCGAAGATATAAACGGCATAACAGGAATGAAGAGTTGCGATATCTTCGTATCCGAAAAAGATGAGAATGGCAAATGGCAAAAACCTACAATAATAGAAGGTGGTCCAAACAGTGAGTTCGAGGATGGCAGTTGCGCCTTCAGTGCTGACTTCAATACCATGTACTTCACCTATTGTCCAATGGATGCCCAGTTCCCGCGCCCTGCACAGATAATGAAATCCATCAGATCGGAGGCGACTTGGAAAACAGCCGAGCCATACAGCACTCAGGACGATACCGTATCGTCTTATGCTCACCCTGCTCTATCTCCTGACGGAAAATGGATATATTTTGTATCAGACCTATCGGGAGGCTACGGAGGCTATGACCTTTGGAGAGTACCTGTCGGTGAACGCTTTTTCGGAGCTGAAAACCTAGGACCCGAGATAAACACTCCCGGCAACGAAATGTTTCCCACCTTCAGAAAGAACGGTGAACTCTATTTCTCATCCGACGGACACCCGGGAATGGGAGGTTTGGATATCTTCAAGGCTGTCTGGTACAATGACTCAACATGGATAGTAACCAATATGCAGTCACCGGTAAACTCTTCCGCCGACGATTTTGGGATGACCTTCGAGGGCGATTTTACACGTGGATTCTTTTCATCCAATCGTAATGACGGACGCGGACGTGACCACATCTATTCCTTTCTTTTACCTGAGACAGTACATACCATAACCGGATGGGTTTATGAAAAAGACGGTTATGAGTTGAAAGATGCTCAGGTGTATATTGTCGGCGAAGATGGTACCAACATTAAAATCGGTGTACGTGAAGACGGCTCCTTCACTCAAAGAGTCAATCCCGGAACCGAATATCTGCTATTGGGTTCCACAAAAGGCTATATGAACTTCAAGCAGGAATTAACTACCGACAGTACAGTTGAAGACAGAGAATATGTACTTCAGTTTCCTCTCTCTTCAATCACCAAACCTGTACTTATTGAAAATATATTCTTTGATTTCGACAAAGCATCTTTGCGTGAAGAATCAACTGCCGCACTTACCGAATTGGTCAACCTTCTCAATGACAATCCTAATGTGACTATTGAAATCGGTGCTCATTGCGATTACAAGGGTGACGACAAATATAACCTCGACCTCTCACAACAACGCGCTGAGAGTGTAGTAAAATACCTAATAGACAATGGCATAGACGCCCAGAGGCTTCAAGCAAAAGGTTATGGAGAAAGTAAGCCAAAGACAATCTCAAAGAAAGTAACCGAGAAATACAGCTTCCTAAAGGAGGATGACATACTCACAGAGGAATTCATCAAGGCTCTTCCCGAAGACCATCAGGAGGTATGCAACCAGCTCAATCGTAGAACCGAATTCAGAGTACTCAGAACAACATACGGAATGTTTGGAAGATAGCGTATCCTGTCAATTGACATTCATACGTATACGCCATTCCTTAGGATAAAGATTATTAGCCCTATTGCCTAGGTTCTTTACAAATCCCAGAGGAATTCCGGCATAAGTGAGTAAAACAAAGCCCTTATATGGATTATCCAATTGTATTGCGTCACCATGTAAATAGGATAATGCCTGCATTTTTGTGATCTCAGCCCTACGGAACGCATCCATATTGATTTCCCTACTCATAGCCAATCCATGAGAAGGTATGACATCATTGCCCTTAATCTCAGCAACCTCTATTCCTTTTACCAAAGGATACAGACAAACAGCAATATCATGCATCTCATAAGCCGAGTCGGCCGGCATTGCTATAACTTTTTTACCGTCCGATTCAAAAACATATTCATCAGAGTTCTTAATCCATTCCTTACATACAGCAGGAACATAACTGGAACTCTTTAAGTGATTTCCGATATACTTACCTATTGGCGATTCTGATGGTTTCTTCAATAACGACAGGAAAAAGCCCTCACCTTTGGTCTTATGGGGGTAAAAATGATATTCAGGAGTAATATTCCATTCACTAGGAACATCAAAAGGAACCGTCGTCGCTCCAAAATGGTCCACCATCCAGTTGACATTCTCCTCATCCTCTTTCCTATTGTAAGTACACGTGCTGTATATCAAATGGCCACCGGGTTTTAGCGCAGGCCATATAGCCTCCAATATCTCACGTTGACGAGATGCGCACATCGACACATTCTGCATGCTCCATTCAGAAACCGCCGTATCGTCTTTTCTGAACATCCCCTCACCGGAGCAGGGAGCATCTACCAATATCAAGTCAAAAAGCAAACCTGACTCACCAATTTGACCAGGAGTATTACAAGTAACCATCACTCCGGGCCTACCCCACTTGGTCATATTCTCAGCCAAGATATTTGCACGTCCTCTGAGTATCTCATTTGAGACAATAATGCTGCCTTCAGGGAGTAAAGAGCAAAGATGTGTAGACTTTCCACCGGGAGCTGCACATAAGTCAAGCACCTTGATAGGGGTACCGTCTGTCACTCTACTTACAGCCTGTTCTAAAAACATAGAAGAGGCCTCCTGAACATAATAGAGACCGGCATGAAAAAGAGGGTCAAGCGTGAAAGAAGGCCTATCGTTCAAATAGTATCCGTTTGATGCCCATTTCACTCTGTCATTCAATACGAAACCACTATTTTTCTCAATAATATTCTTTACCTCAGGAACGCTGTCATTAAGACGAATACTAATTACCGGATCATTAGAAATAGCACTGATGAACTCTTTAATCTCTTCTCCTATAAACAGTTCACCCATCTCCTTTATAAAATCTTCCGCTAATTCCATACCAATTCTATATTTTAGACGAAGGTACCCAATTTTTTTAAGTAAATTCGCAGGAACAAAAAATTAGAAACGGTAAATGAAACAATATCTCGATTTGCTTAACCGGATACTATCCGAAGGAGTAGAAAAGAGCGACCGTACCGGCACCGGTACACTAAGTGTTTTCGGAAATCAGATGCGCTTCAACTTAGATGACGGCTTTCCGTGTCTTACCACAAAGAAGCTTCACCTGAAATCCATCATTTATGAGCTGCTTTGGTTCCTTAACGGAGATACCAATGCTAAATATCTGCAAGACAAAGGCGTAAAAATATGGAACGAATGGGCCGATGAAAACGGTGACTTGGGTCATATATATGGTTATCAGTGGCGTTCATGGCCCGACTACGAAGGAGGATTCATTGACCAGATCAGCGAGGCAGTAGACCAGATCAAGAGCCATCCTGACTCACGTAGAATAATAGTAAGTGCATGGAATGTTGCCGATTTGAAAAATATGAACCTTCCTCCATGCCATGCGTTCTTCCAATTCTACGTTGCCGACGGACGTCTCAGCCTTCAACTGTACCAACGTAGTGCAGATACCTTCCTAGGTGTACCTTTCAATATAGCGTCATACGCACTCTTGCTGATGATGATGGCACAAGTCACAGGTCTAAAGGCCGGTGATTTCATCCATACTACGGGAGATACACATCTTTATTTGAACCATCTTGAGCAGGCTAAGCTACAGCTCACGCGTGAGCCGCGTCCACTCCCTCAGATGAAGATAAATCCCGATGTAAAAAGTATTTTTGACTTCAAATTTGAAGACCTCGAACTGGTAGACTACAATCCATATCCGCATATTAAGGCGGATGTATCCGTGTAATCATGATTTCTATAATAGTCGCTATAGCGGAAAACGGAGCAATCGGCCTAAATAATCAATTGATTTATCACATTTCTGCCGATATGAAAAGGTTCAAAGCCTTGACTACCGGTAATACTGTTATAATGGGTCGTAAGACCTTCCTGTCATTACCCAAGGGAGCCTTACCAAACAGAAGAAACATAGTATTATCCAGAAATCCCGATAATACTTTCCCAGGTACTGAGGCTTTTACTTCAATTGAAGAAGCTCTTGCTCACTGTAATGATGATGAAAAGATTTATATAATCGGAGGTGCAGAGATATACCGTCAGGCTTTTCCTATTGCCGACGAATTGAATATAACCTTAGTACATGATACACCTCCACTGGCAGATACATTTTTTCCTGATATCTCCAATAAAGAGTGGAAAGAGGTCTCACGCGAAGATCTACCCCCAGAAGAAAAAACTCCATATCCATATTCTTTCATAACTTACCAAAGAATATAAAAAAGAAGGCAACCTTTGTTGGTTGCCTTCTTCATATAGACATTGAAAAACTATCTTAAAGAGTTATTCATTAGCTTTAGATGCAGAATAAACAATTGCTAAAGCTTGAGCTCTACGCAATGCCTGCTTTACATCAGTGATAATACCCATCTGAGTCTTGGTGTCAATCTTCATGGAAACTTTCATAAAAGGTTTATCCCTTTCATCCATGCTCTCACGTTCCTGAGCCACATAGTCATGGATATCCTCAACATCTGCATATTTATCATTCAACTGAATTCTGGTTCCAGAACCATACTGGGCACGATGTTCATCCGTCGGTGGTCCCATATAAATATATGAGACCAGAGATTTCTTTTCCAATTTCTCAATCTCAGTTCCTGAAGGCACTTTAAATTTAACCATCAATTCTACTTCACGCATTGAGGTTACAATCATAAAGAAGAACAAAACAGAGAAAATCAAGTCAGGGAGAGATGATGTATTCAACTCAGGCATTTCCCTTTTGCCTTTACTTCTAAACTTGCTCATAATCTACTCCGTTTTAGTTGCATAATCCCTTGGTTCAGCCTCAGAAATCTTTGAAGGATACATAGCCCTAGCATAAGACTGCTGATCTTCATTGCAATCAATGTAATGATGTTGGAATTTCTCTTGGCACCACTCATCTCTTAATTCATTATAAGCCTTAGTGAGTTCATTCTGAACTTTAAAATAAACCTCATAGCCCGTTGAACGGTCGGTTTGTAATGAAATTACGTGTTTTGGCGTTGTCGTTACAGTTCCAAAGCCTTCTATTTGAAATAGTTCCTTTAAGGGAAAATTACTCTTATTATCAGGATTGGCAATGAACTCCTTAGCAATATCCTTAATCTGATTCACTTCAACCACATCATTCCGACAAAATATCTCATTACTCGGATTAATTCTGACAACGAGAATATTACGCTCTCTGATCTTGGTTTGATCTTCCAGTGCGTTTGGATCCCATGGCGGAAGTCGGCGAGCCAACCCCGTATCAGTATCCATTGACGTCGTCACTAGGAAGAAAATCAACAAGATAAAAGATATATCGGCTGTTGATGAAGAGTTCAGTTGAGGAACTTTTCTACTACTTTTACCCATATCTCTATTTTTTTAATGGGTTTTACTTTCTTGACTTAAATATGCCGGCCATAGACACCCCTGTACATACTATAGTAGTTACCATTAAGGCATATATGCTGTACAAACAAACATCAGCCATCTTCAGTAAAGACGTATCTTCAAAAAGGCCATCACCTGTACGAACCGGAGCATCACTTGCCAAAACGAAAGACAAAACTATTATTACAATAGTAAATATAGATGTTGGAGCAATCCAACTTCTACGTCTTTCTCCTTTCTCTCTGGTTCTTCTATTCTTGACACCAGATACAATGGCAAATGCAAAAACCACTAAGGAACATATTGCAACCAACGCATATATCCAAATCACAAGCAGACCTGTGTAACTAGGTGCTGTTAGTGTATTACCGTTAATTGTCTCTTGAGTACCGTATCCAAAGCCATAGAACATAACCAGTACTGCGGCAGAAAGGATAAACAACACTTTCAAAACAATAGACGGAGCTTTCAATTTATTTTCCATCTTCAAATGTTTTTACTTTTTGAACTTCAAATTATACTTCATAATGATATCAAGAAGAGTAACAGAAGCATCTTCCATATCAGTATTGAGAGACTCAACCTTGCTCAATATATAGTTATAGAATACTTGAAGAGCAAGAGCAACAATGATACCGAAGATAGTTGTGATAAGAGCAACCTTCATACCGCCTGCTACAATTGCCGGAGAAATATCACCCTTTTTCTGAATATTATCGAATGCCATAACCATACCAACAACTGTTCCCAAGAATCCAAGAGAAGGAGCCATAGCGATGAAAAGAGTAATCCATGAAAGGTTCTTTTCAAGTCCACTAGCCATAACGCTGCCATAAGAAACTACTGAACGCTCAACTACATCAAGTCCCTCATCAATTCTCATCAAACCTTGATAGCATATTGATGCAACAGGACCACGAGTGTCGCGGCAAACTGTCTTTGCACCTTCAACATCACCTTTTTCAAGGGCATTCTGAACATCCTGAAGAAGTTTCTTGCTGTTAATCTCTGAAAGGCTAAGGAAGATAATACGTTCAATACAGAGAGCCAAACCGAGAATCATGGCAATAGCCACAATTGCCATAAAGCCTGCGCCACCTTCGATGAACTTAATCTTAATGTTCTTATGGAGGCCTGTAACCTCTTCCTCAACAGCTGCGTCATCTCCAGCAACATTCTCTTGTGCTGCGAGTGAATCAACAGCAGCTGAATC
>CAZYFO010000036.1:0-9741 GCA_964646955.1 uncultured Bacteroidaceae bacterium
GTATTCCATCCATATTGAATACCGGCAGGAATCGATGCCATGAATCCATATTCCATATTTTCTACGGAATATTCATCAGAATAATGAACAATACCAATTTTGAAGTTTTCATCAGATGTCAAAGAGAGAGTATCAAGTCCAACAGAGGGACGAGAAATAACTAATGACATATCACGACTGACGATACTAGTCTCTGCTTCAGTGCGCATGGCATCAAGCACCATTTGAAATGACGTCCATGTGGAAGCACGTGAGCCATTTACATATAGTATGGTATCACCTGGAATAATACCGGCCTTAAAGGCTGCTCCTTCCGCCATTACACTGTCAACCGTCATAGGACTAAGCACCGAAAGAAATGGCTCTTTACGGGTAAAATCAAAGAGGGAGAGATCTTCCGGCATCTCCAATACTACTTCGTCACCATTACGTAAGACAGTGACTTTCTCAGCTTTGGCAATCGCACGGTACATATCGGCATCAAGAGATACGACAGGTGTGCCGTCAGTACTCAGTACTATATCACCGTCATTGAAACCTAATGACTTGGCATATCCGTTAAACTCCAAACCGTAATTCAACTTCCGGGCTGGTATATAGCTGTCACCCCACTTATACAGAACCATCGAATAGATGAAAAAAGCCAATATCAGATTGAACAAAACGCCTCCTACCATAATAAGCAGTCTCTGCCATGCCGGTTTTACGCGAAATTCCCAGGGTTTCGGTTCCTGTCGCATAGAAGCTACATCCATAGACTCATCAATCATACCTGATATTTTGCAGTAACCTCCGAAAGGCACCCAACCCACACCGAATTCGGTATTTTCAGGATGTCTGCGCCAGTCATCTTCAGGTAATGAATTCAGATCAATTGGATTGTATATAATCTCATCTTCTCCCTTTTCATTTTTGCGATGTTCCTCTTCATAGCTATCCGGTACGTTCGGAGCAAAAAACTTCACACTCAGTTTCCCGTTTATCTTCTTTATTCTAACTAATGATATTCGAGGATTGAAGAAGGCATAAAACTTCTCCACCCTAACCTTGAACATACGTGAAAACAGAAAGTGACCGAATTCGTGAATAACAACCAGAATTGTAAGCGATAGGATAAGTTGGAACAGACGTATCCAAAACGTAGGAATAATCATAATTTATAAAATGTTTATCAGTTATTTAATTAAAGATGAAGCCATGCGACGCGACTCGATGTCAATAGCCAGATAACCATCCAATGAGGGTTTCTCCTTGAATGGAATCCTAACCATCGTCTCAGCAATGACATCGCTCATTTCGAGGAAGCCAATCCTGTCATGCAAGAAAGCATCGACACAGACCTCATTTGCAGCATTCAGTACGCAAGGCATGCTGCCGCCCCTTCTCAGGGCATCATAAGCCAGCGACAAATTGCGGAAACGCTGCATATCGGGACGTTCAAAAGTAAGTGATCCGAGTTCGTAAAAATCGACCCTTGGAAATGCGGAATCGAGACGTTTCGGATATGAAAAGGCATATTGAATAGGCAAGCGCATATCGGGTGTTCCCAACTGGGCTTTTATTGCACCATCCTTATATTGCACCATAGAATGTACTATTGACTGCGGATGTACTACCACCTCTATCTTATCGTATGGAACGCCGAATAACCATTTTGCCTCAATAACCTCGAAACCTTTGTTCATAAAAGAAGCAGAATCGATGGTGATTTTCGCCCCCATATCCCAATTGGGATGTTTCAAGGCCTGCACCTTGGTAACAGTAGCCAACTGTTCTTTTGTATATTTACGGAATGGGCCACCTGATGCCGTCAGAAGAATCTTCTCAACACTACTGCAATCCTCTCCGTTGAGACACTGGAATATGGCAGAGTGTTCCGAGTCGACAGGCAAAATAGGTACTTGATACTCATTTGCCAAGCTTGTTATCAACTCGCCGGCCACAACCATGGTCTCCTTATTGGCAAGGGCAATTATTTTTTTGGCCTTTATCGCTTCGATTGTCGGAACAAGTCCTGCAAATCCTACCATAGAAGCCAATACTATATCAATTGAGTCCGAAGTTACAATCTGATTGACGGAATCATTTCCGGCATATACCTTGATAGGCAAATCGGACAATGCATCACGTAGCTTGGGATACAACGACTCATTGGCAATTACAACAGCCTCAGGATGATACTTACGGGACTGCTCAATGAGTTTGTCAACACTGTTGTTTGCAGTCAAAGCATAAACCTCAAACAACTCGGGATTGGCCGCAATCACTTCAAGTGCCTGCGAACCTATTGAACCTGTTGAACCTAAAATAGCAATCTGTTTCACTAAAATAAGATGTATTTCTCCGGGTCAAGAGCCTGACCCTCGTACCACAATTCGAAATGTAGATGCGGATTGGAAGAATCGGCAGTACCTGCATTACCAACCAACGCTATCACATCTCCTTGCTTAACTCTATCTCCGGCCTTCTTCAATAATGACTCACAGTGTTTGTACACGGAAATTACATCTCCGGAATGATGAATACCTATAATAAATCCGGCTTCGGCTGTATATGTACTGATGAAAACCGTACCGTCAAGAATCGCTACAACACTTTCATTAGGATTGGCAGCAATATCCACTCCGTAATGGCGCATCTGGTTATTGTACTTTTCGGTGACAATACCTGAGGTGGGACGAAACATATTCAGAGTCTGCAATCCGTTGTTAGGCTGTGTAGGAGTCGTAATATTGTAACGCTCATCATCTTCAAATTGATTGCTGAAAGCCCTTTCACGTTCAGTACTGCCCATCAACTTCTCACTGCGCATGCGTGTAATAGAATCAACGGAATAAACGGTATCTACATTTACCCTTCCGAAAAAAATATCCTGAACATTGGTGATATATCTATTCTGTAATTCAACAATATGCTCCAAAGAATCCATACGTAGAGCCTCGTCTACTATCTGTTGTCTCATGATATAATCCTGATATGTGGCGCTCCTCTGCTTTGGCGTCTGTTTGAATATGGTGATTGAGATGCTCGAAGCTAAGAAAACAATTATCGCAAAAATCAAAATCAGACGGAACTGAGTCACATTCATACTGAATATCTCTCTAAGTTCATCTTTGTTTATCACAGAGAGACGATACTTATAGAATATAGTTTTCCAGATATTCCTTTTTACGGCCTTTTTGCGTTTGGTTCTGATACTTTTCATAGTTCATTAAAGGTCTGCTACCCCATCAGGTAAGTTATAACTGATAATCTCACTTTTCGTATCGATATTTTCAATCCATACATCATTAGCAGGAATCACACGTTCACGATCTCCGTCTTTTATCAGAAAAAGCACATTGACAGTACTATCATCAACTGCAACTACAGTACCGAGATGACCGGCATTCTTATCATTGACCTTATAACCGATGAACATATCCCATGAGAATTCCTCTGCAGAATCTTCATCTAGGCAGTCAATTGGAATAAATGCCGCAACACCCTGGAAACGGCGTGTATCCTCTATCGTATTGACATCCTCCAATTTTACCAAAATCACATTGGTGCTTTTTTTACGTATTGATTCCAAAAAGAAAGGAACCAATATGCCGTCCATTGAACAAATCAGGAATGACGGGTCCTTAACAAGATTAAGGTCCGTACTGAGAGACAGAGCCATCTCGCCGTTAACTCCATGCGGTTTAAGCAACTGTCCTATCCTTTTAATTTGTTTTCTGTCTATCATCAGTTCAAATTCAGTCCAAACGACTTATGTGGGCTCCCAGATCATTCAAGCGACCGTCAATATTTTGATAACCTCTATCGATCTGAGTAATATTGTCTATACGACTGGTGCCTTCAGCGCTCATTGCTGCAATCAGCAGAGCTATGCCGGCGCGAATATCGGGTGAGGACATCCTGCGTGCCTGCAAGGCGAAGTTTCTGTCATGACCTATTACAACTACTCTGTGAGGGTCACACATGATTACCTGAGCACCCATGTCTATCAGATTGTCCACAAAGAAAAGTCTGCTCTCGAACATCTTCTGATGAATAAGAACGCTACCCTTTGCCTGAACTGCCGTCACTAACAGTACACTCAGCAAATCAGGCGTCAATCCCGGCCAAGGAGCATCAGCCAATGTCATTATCGAACCGTCAATGAAAGATTCTATCTGATAATGATCCTGGGCAGGTATATATATATCATCACCCCGCTGTTCGAGATGGATGCCGAGTCTCAGGAAGCTATCAGGTATAATACCCAGATTTCCATAAGAGACATCTTTAATTGTAATCTCGCTGGATGTCATGGCCGCCATACCGATAAAGCTACCCACCTCAATCATGTCAGGCAAGATAGTGTGCTTGGTTCCGTGCAGCTTCTCTACTCCGGTAATGGTAAGAAGATTGCTGCCGATACCCTTGATATCAGCACCCATGCCAGTCAGCAGATGACACAACTGTTGGATATACGGTTCGCACGCAGCATTGAAAATCGTGGTAACTCCTTCAGCCAATACAGCAGCCATGAGAATATTGGCGGTACCAGTAACGGAAGCCTCGTCCAAAAGCATATAAACACCTTTCAACTGCTTTGCCTCAAGCTCAAAGAAGCCCTTATTCTCATTTAAAGTAAATCTGGCACCTAAAGCCTTAAGCCCTTTTATGTGTGTATCCAGCCTACGTCGGCCTATCTTGTCGCCTCCGGGTTTTCCGACTACCGTCTTCCCAAGACGAGCCAACAAAGGACCTATCAACATCACCGATCCGCGCAGACCCGCTCCCTTGACAATAAACTCCATACTGTCTGCGTAATCTTCATCTAAGTTGTCAGCCTTGAAAGTATAGGTATCCGATGCTACCATCTTGACCTTTACTCCTAGTCTTATCAGCATATCTATCAGATTCCTTACATCAATGATATCGGGAATGTTTGACACGGTAACCTCCTCGGAGGTCAATAAAACCGCACATAGAATCTGCAGAACCTCATTTTTCGCACCTTGAGGAGAAATAGAGCCCTTCAGACGGTAACCACCTTCGATGATGAATGAAGACATAGTTCAATATCTTTTTTTGTTTTTCTTTCTGTTGAATTGCTGAGGCGGTGCTTGTGGGAATGCAATATCCAACTCGCCCTCCTTTAGAGTAATCTTTCCTTTTGAGAAATATTCAATGTCTTTTGCGATATGCGCATCATCCACACTATCCTTGTTCCATATCATCATATCCTTTTTCATCTGGACTGCAACCAGATGTATCAAAAGATCACGTTCCTGACCCTCGGGAAGAGATAGAGCCTTTTCTATTAGTTCAGGGATTATCCTACCATAATGACGAAAACGCAAATCTACATTAGAATATTTAATCTTATCCGGGGTCTGTTTATTATCTGTCAAACGTGTTATCTCACAAGGATATTTTATTTCCAATTTATAATCCGACATAAAAGCCAAATGATCCCAAAGCTTATTTTTGAAGTCCGGAACATCACGTAGTGTAGGAAACATACTCCCCATAATACCAACAATGGTGTAAGCGCAACGTTCACGTTCATGTGCATCTTGAATAGTAACGGCATAATCTACCATATCTTGAACAGCCCTACCATATTCGGGCATCGGCAGCCTCTCTCTCTGAGTATTATAATTCATTAAATAAGTTTTTTTGGTTTTGCAGCTATAAAATCCTTTAGGTAATACGGCTCAAAATAGGCCACATCACAAAACTTCTCCTCATTAAAGGAACGTTCCGCCAATGGAAACATCCATTTGGCCTCGGGAACAATGTTCTCTATAAAATGCGCATTCGGATGGTTAATGATATCCTTGCATTTGGAAGATCCGTTTCCCAAGAAATAGACCTGATGGCTTTCCAGATAATCCGAATATGTATTTTCATCAACAATATCGGCCCTTATTTCTCTGACGGTATCCAAACTTTTCGAATAGATGGCGGAATAGACTTCCATTCTTCGAGCGTCTATCTGCGGACAAAGCAAAACGTCATCCGGCAGCTCTTCATGCAAAAGTGTAGATACACACAACAACTTCAATGTTGAAACCGATATCAATTTCAAATCCCTCGCATAACAGATGCCCTTTGCCATTGATACGCCGACTCTTAGTCCGGTATATGAGCCCGGCCCTTCACTGACAGCCACAGCGTCAAGTCTGATGCCACGGCTATCCACCAAAGACAAGGCTTCATCAACAAAAACTCCAAGGGTAACAGCATTATTGCGGCTGACATGATCAGACTTTTCAAACAGCAGATGTCCCTCTTCGCTAACAGCTACCGAACACCCGTCAGTAGCAGACTCAATGTGCAAAATGCAACTCATTTTTAGGATTATCTTATCGTAACTACAAATGTACGAAGATAATTCCACAAGAGGCGATAAAATTCACTACTTTTGTAGTAACCTAATCTTATAGGAGATATACAACATGATACAGTCAATGACCGGCTACGGCAAAGCAGTAGCCGAATTCGGTAACAAGAAAATCATAGTAGAGATTAAATCGCTAAACAGTAAAGCGATGGATATCTCAGCCAGAATAGCAAACGTCTACAGAGAAAAGGATTTGGATATTCGTTCGAAAATATCCGCTGCTTTGGAACGTGGAAAAGTGGATTTCTCCATTTACATCGATTCAGCCTCTGCCTCGACGGCCCAATCAATAAATATTCCGGTTTTGGAAGGTTACCTGAAACAGATTAGAGAAATAGCAGAGAATGAGTCAATAGACCTACCCGATGACTGGTTCTCCACTCTGCTAAGGTTGCCGGATGTAATCTCCTCCGGTCAGTCGGAAGAGTTGAGCGAAAAAGAATGGGCAATCGTTTCATCAGCAGTCGACCGTGCAATTGAGAATCTGGTCACATACCGCAAGAGCGAAGGTAAAGCTTTGGAAAAGAAATTCCGAGAAAAAATCTCAAACATAAGCGATTTGCTTAAGTCCGTCGAACCGTATGAGGTGGACCGCGTAGCAAAAATAAAGGAACGCATCAGGACATCACTTCAAGATATTATTGGCTCCAATTATGATCAGAACCGTTTTGAGCAAGAACTCATCTATTATATTGAGAAATTAGATATAAATGAGGAGAAACAACGTCTTGGAAATCATTTGAATTACTTCATCAGTACACTTGAAGAGGGTCACGGTCAAGGTAAAAAATTAGGGTTCATCACTCAGGAAATGGGACGTGAGATTAACACGTTGGGTAGCAAGAGCAATCAGGCTGAGATGCAGAATATAGTCGTAAAGATGAAAGATGAACTGGAACAGATTAAGGAACAGGTTTTAAACGTAATGTAATATTATGCCGGGTAAGTGTCTTATATTCTCCGCTCCATCAGGTTCGGGCAAATCTACAATAGTAAACAGCCTTCTGGAACATCCGGAGTTAAAAATGGTATTCTCTATCTCTGCCACTAGCCGTAGTCCCAGAGGACAGGAGCGTGACGGAGTGGAGTATTATTTTCTTTCTGTTGAAGAATTCAAGAAGCGTATTGCAGCAGGTGACTTTTTGGAATATGAGGAGGTCTATTCCGGTTGTTTTTACGGTACCTTGAAAGATCAGGTAGAAGATCGACTGGAAGAGGGATACAATGTTGTCTTTGACGTAGATGTCGTCGGAGGATGCAATATCAAAAAGTACTTTGGAGACCGTGCTCTGTCAATGTTCATACAGCCTCCTTCGGTGGAAGAGCTGAGAGAACGCCTTGTTAACAGAGGAACCGACACCCCTGAAATGATAGAAAAACGTGTATCCAAGGCTAAAAAAGAGTTGGAATACGCTCCCAAATTCGATGTTGTGATAATAAATGACGACCTAAATAAGGCAAAGACAACCGCTCTATCAATCGTCAAACAATTTCTTGATGTCAAATAAGCCCAAAATAGCTCTTTTCGGCGGTACCTTCAATCCATTCCACAACGGTCATCTGGCTATCGTCAAAAGCATCATCGAAAGCAAACTAGTTGATGAGCTTTGGCTGCTTGTGACACCACTGAATCCCTGGAAGATAACTCGAAATCTGCTGTCAAACGAAATCAGATTGAAGATGGCGGCCGATGCAGTATCTGACATTCCACATGTTAAGGTTTCTGACTACGAATTCAAGCTGCCGATGCCGTCATATACATCAGATACTCTTAGAAAAATTGCTGCCGATTATCCCAATTATGAGTTTGTGCTTGTTATTGGAGCCGACAACTGGGTGGAGTTTGATAAATGGCACGACTATAAGTATATCATGGACAATCATGAAATTATGGTATATCCTCGTGAAAATTGTACTATCCCGCACGGGGCGAAAGCCATCACGATCTTAAATTATCCGTTAGTGGATATAAGTTCGACGGAGATAGTGAGACTGATAGAAGAAGGTAAGTCAATTGATAATCTGGTTCCACCATCAGTTGCTGAAACCATCACAGAAAAAGGTCTTTTTAGGTAATCTTCAGATTGATTCTATTAGCACTACGGCATGAGCCGATATGCCTTCCATGCGACCTGTAAATCCTAATTTTTCGGTAGTGGTGGCCTTGATGGATATATCTTCGGCAGAGATGCCCATTACACCTGCCATAACACTCTGCATTTGTGGAATATGCGGATTTAATTTTGGTTCTTCGGCACAGATTGTAGAATCAATGTTTCCTATTTTGTAACCTTTTTCCTTAAGCAGTTCCACACATTTCTTAAGCAGAATTTTGCTGTCGATATCCTTATATTGAGGATCTTTATCGGAAAAGTGAAAGCCTATATCACGCAAGTTTGCTGCTCCGAGCAAAGCGTCACATACGGCATGAATAAGCACATCGGCATCAGAATGACCTAACAGGCCTTTCTCATACTCAATCTTGACACCTCCTATCCAAAGGTCTCTTCCTGCCACCAGTTTGTGAACATCGTAACCGTATCCTACTCTTATTGACATAATTATCTTCCGAATATACTCTTAATACCATCCATATCAAACGATAATGTGAAGCGTATTGTCTGATCCAGCGGATTGCTCTGAGCAGTCGACAACAGGTATGCGGCATCCAATGAGAAAACATTCATCTTAAAGCCTGCACCAAGAGTGAAGTATTTTCTATTTCCCTTGTATTCATTCTCATAATGATAACCGCCTCTCAAGAAAAACTGATCATTGTATATATACTCAACACCTATACCCCAATAGATTTCTCTCATCTCTTCCTCGAATCCGCCGGGCGCATCATGAAATGACTTGAAAATACCCGATATCGGTGAAAGATCGTTATAACCGGTACTTTCCAACCATGTAGCATACTCTGATGTGTAGCTAAGATCATCCTCATCAACTGTAGGATTCTGCTCTCTCATAAACTGAGTATATGTAGGTTTGGTCGGAACCATCAGTTTGTTTAAATCAGCATTGATAGAGAATGCGTTATAATCGTCAATCGGAATAAGAAGTGAAGCACCTAGTCTCAGGTTTGTTGGAATAAATTCATTGGTCTGACCTCCATCATACGAGATTTTACTGCCGATATTGGAAGCATTAAGTCCCAATCCTAACATACAGTCTCTACGTCCAATACCCACATAGCTATTATGATAAAGAGCAATATCTGCTGCAAAAGCCTTACCTGGAGTGACATCTTCAGCATAATCATACTGAAGGTCCGAATATATGAAACGAAGTCCTACTGCAGCTGAAAGAGAGCGGGATAACATTCTTGAATATGCAAAGTCAAGAGCCATCTCATA
>CAZYFO010000036.1:9841-17918 GCA_964646955.1 uncultured Bacteroidaceae bacterium
ACATTCTGTACGGAAAGAGTCAAACTTGCTACTAGCAGAGTTCTAATAAATATATTTTTCTTCATCTTATCTTTTCTGGTCTATCCGGCAAGGGTCGGATTGTAGTATAATAAACTAATTAATACTCTTTTTATTGTGCTAGGCATATTAAAACGGGTTAAAGTACAATCAGTTTTTCTGAGGCAGAACGACTTGAAGTAGAAGTACTTACTATAGCCTTAATCATATAAATGCCGCGTTGCAACTTAACCCCATTGCTACCGGTCAGATTCCAATCTATGTAACTCACTCCTGATGGTGATGTCTCCTTAGTAACACCGCTCCAATGAACCTTTCCGTTATAATCAATAACCTGAATAGTCACAGTGACATCTCCTGCCGGCCTGTCATGATTAACAACAAAGGTAGTTGAAGTACGGGCCGGATTTTCCGTCATCTGAACAATCAGTTCCGGTTTGAGTTCACTGTCAACCTTGAATTTCAAATATCTCGAGGTGGAATTATTAAACACATCCCAAGCCCTGAACATAAGAGTATGAACTCCATCTGGAAGAGAAGGGATACTGAATATAACTCTGCCACGCGAAAAATCACCTTGAGCAAACCCAAAATAACTGTTCAAAGAATAGGTATAATCAGGGTTATTGTCAATTATCAATGTTAGATCATGTCCAAGCCCGTTTCCGGATGTATTCAAACCGTCCTTATCGAATAGGTCGGCTACAAACAACGGGGTATTATTAACCTTTCCTCCATATGGAAAATCTGGTTTATTGAGATACATTGAGATTTCCGGTCCCAATGAATCATTTCTTAATCCGTCAACTGTTCCACCTACCAAGAAGTTCTCGAAGTATCCATTGGCACGCCTGTTGTCACTCTGTTCTGCATACAGATATATCTTACCGTCCTTGTCAGAATAGTTAATATCCATCGGTATGGGAACGGAGAATGAAAATTTTCCGCCTCTGACAGAATCCGTACCGGAGTACAACAATCTGTCCCTATCCGAATATGAGAAGGGCTCGTCAGCCTGACCAGTATTATTGAATGTAGTGATTGTACGTTCATTGTCAAACAGAGTAGGATAAATCAATCCATTGAAATCGGATACCTCGACGCCATTGTCTTCGATATGACCTTTTACAGTAATTATAGAACCCGCCTTCGCCTGCAAAGAGTCGGAATTGGACTGTTTGCCGCCAAAAGAGTCAACAACTACAGAATAATCGGGCACTGCAAGTTTTAAAGCAGGATCACCTATCAGGACAAAATGTAACTTATTGGTAGTATTGTCATAATACGAGGAACCTGTTGTAACCAAACCAGTCTTTGCCATTCTTAGTGCATCACCGACGGCATTTCTTTTACCGTTTTCATCCTTTCCCAACGCATATTCGGAGAATAGCATATTGATGTACCTGTTTAGATTGGCATAAACCGAACGGGTGGTGGTCAACAGACCGATTGCACCGCCATCGGCATTTAACATCAGACTCTCTCCCAAATTGGATATTGAAGCATCAAAAGGAGTGATGTCACACGAAGCGGTAATCCAGAATGGCAGATGTTTGCTTTTGAAAGAGGACAAATCTGTTTTATTTATGACCAACTCATGAGAGAATACTTCCGCACTGCCATGTCCTACATAGTCTACCAAAAGAGCACCTTCATCAAGTAGTTCAAGAATCTGCTTTCGAACTTCCGGATAACTGTTGCCGGCAGCTGAGACCTCCATCTTATATGAATCCCAATATATCTTCTTCTGTAGTAAAGACGGATATTTTTCTGCAATCATACGAGCCACATCATCCGCATCGCTCATATGAGTATTATTATCACCGTCATCACCGAGAATTGCAATCTTATTACGCCAAGAGCCACTATTCTCGCCATTCATATAAGCGATAATCTTATCTACCATAATCTTTGCCTCAGACTCGGTAGTAATAGGTAATCGACCAACTCCTATGTCCACTTTGTCATATAAAAGATTATTACCTTCACTATCGTCCAATAATCCATAATAATCTTCCATGACAAAAGAGTTGGTATGGCTGGTAGAATTATATGACTCGTAACAAAGCAGATAATCATCCGGATTGACCCCAATCCACTCGGATGTAACCATTCTATTATCCCAAGCACCATCTCCGAACAACAACAGATAACGAGGCAAAGAGTTCTCATCGGCACGATCATACAACATCTTCATCAGGCGGCGGAAAGCGGTAGCATCGGGCGTACCTGAGGAGAATTCATTGTAAACCTGATCAGCCCTGACAACTGCGACTCTAAGACTATCCGTCTTGCGATGAGCATCTGCCAGCCTATTAGCTTGAGCGGTCAATTTACCGGAAGATGGAACAATAATAACCATGTCAATCGAATCAAGACCATGCAGATTCTGATTTTCCACCATTCCTACTATCTCGGGTTCACTGAAAGATCCATTGACATCTACTGCCACAAACTCATCGCTACTCTTACACCATGAACTAACGGTAACAGTAGTATCGCCAACAAAAGATGAAGGAACCGATGAAATCTTGCCACTGGAACCGATTCGCCATACCTCGACCGTAGATTTTGAATCGGATATCTTGAAATTGATATATTTTCCATTTTCGCGCGTTCTAAAGGCTGTAAAACTACCTCTAAGCGCTAACTTTCTCATATAAGCAAGACGTATGAAATCCAATCGGCCGGAAATGCCGGCATTTCCATTGTGTGTCAACTCAACAATACCGTTGGCAGAAAACATACCATTACACATAATGGACATCTCTGCCACAGAAGCAGACTCGTCACCACTCACCGGAGGAATATACAAAGAGCCTGCATCTTTGCCATTGACCTTTATCGAGACTGTTGAAGATTTGCTGCCGTCAGCCGCAAAAGCCAATGTCAGTTTAACGGCATCATCGGTTATTCCTTCCAATGGAAATTGATATTGCTTGGTATTACGGTTCTGATAGTCATAGCTCTCAAAGAACCTGCTGCCCGAATGATACCAACTGAACTCATCCTTCTCATACAATGCATAATCCGAATAAGTATCCATTGTCACTCCATCAATAGTGCCTGTCTCCTCCTGAGTGACATATAAGGGATTGATAGTATCCGATTCGGTTAAAAAATAGTATCCGACCTCGGAATAAGGATTTATGGAGTGATAGGGATAGTTATTATAGTCAGTGTTCCAGGAAATGGGACCTTTGGCATAAAACAGCATATATCCCGAACCTCGCCAAATAGGTTGCTGAATGACGTCATCCGTAAGGTTCTGTATGCTGTACTCGCTGAGTTTTGCTCCGCCGTATCCGAAAAGCCTTACATTGTCCGGCTTGCTGAAACCCATTTTTCTCAATGAGGCATCAGAGATTTTAAATATGCCTGTCTGAGATACTCTGATCTTCACCCATTTGCCTTCAGCAAACATGGATCTTGAGGTATAACGTTCTCTCGCAGGCACTGCACTGCTCTGAATGCCGGCAACCATCGAGCTATTACGTTTTTTCGTGATTAACGGTCTGAAAGAGTGAATGCCATAGTATTTCCCATCACGGAGTACAACCGGAATAAAACTCACATCCAACGACGCTTTCTTAGCTGACACGCCCAAATAGCTGTCAATAACAGGCCAATCTGAAACGGAAGGATTGCACTCCGCAATATGTAAACGATTAATCTGTTCCTTCGTCAATGGTATTAGTTCCGGATATTCAATTTCGCACGAATAGCTAAATGATTCATAATCCGATTCCGGCTCAATCTGAAAAGAGAAACGAGGAACTACAGTATCCTGAAGAAAAGCATTCCAGTCAATATTGACAATAGAACCCTCTTGTGCCGATAGAGAAACCAATCGACACATAAGAAGCAATATAACTGAAACAAACGCTTTTCTCATTATTTATCTAACATGAAAATCCAGTACATTCTTTTCTTCTAAAAACCCTTGCAGATGTTGTCCAATTTTTACCGGTCCCACGCCTACAGGTGTTCCGGTAAAAATCAGGTCACCTGTCTTTAACGTACAGAAAGAACTTACATACTCGATAATCCGCCCAACGGAAAAGATCATGTCGCCTGTATAACCCTGCTGGACTCTCTTCCCGTCTATATCCAAATGAAAATTGATATTCTGGAGGTTCATACCCTCCCTCTTTAGTATCATATCTCCAATAACCGCCGAAGAATCGAAACCCTTACATAGTTCCCATGGCAACCCTCTCTTTCTGAAATTATTCTGCATATCCCGGGCAGTAAAATCTATTCCCAAAGTAACAGCATCCCAATATCTGTCAGCAAAACAGGCTTCGATACTCTTGCCAAGACGGCATATTCTGACAACCAACTCAGTCTCATAATCGACTCTTTCAGAAAAATCAGGCAGAAAAAACGGACGTCTGTTCTTCAAAATGGATGAATCAGGCTTCATGAAAATGACCGGTTCCTTCGGTATTAATAACGTCTCCCCTAGTTCTTTATTGTGCTGGGGATAGTTCATTCCAACGCATATAATCTTCATCTAATCAAATATTCTACATTACTTGTAAGTGTTCAAAGATATAGAAAAAACAGGTACTTTTGTAGAAAACAAATAAGAACTGTATGGCAAAGACAAACAACGATTGGAAAGATCGACTCAATATAGTCTATTCGACTGACCCGGATTTCAGCTACGATACATCAGAAGATGAAGAAACCGAATCAGTTGTACCAAACAAGCAGCGCCTAAGGCTCAGAATAGAGAAAAATGGACGCGGCGGCAAGACGGCAACCATCGTAAGTGGATTCAAAGGACCAGAGTCAGACCTGAACGCGTTAGCCAAAACGCTTAAGACCTACTGCGGCACAGGCGGCTCAGCCAAAGACAGCGAGATAATCATCCAGGGTGATATGCGCGATAAACTCATAGCCAAGCTCAAAACCCTTGGCTACAACGATACAAAATAGAAAAGGACCGCAAATCTGCGGTCCTTTTCTATTGAAAACTATTCTGAACGAATAGCACCTAATCTTATTCTGCTCTTAGAGTAAAACGCTTGAATGCTGTGACTGTAAGATCTTTATCATACTCTTTCAGATATTGAGCAACAGTCTTCTTCTCATCTGAAATAAATTTCTGATTAAGAAGACAAGTCTCGTCGAAGAATTTCTTCATACGACCTTCTGCAATACGCTCAATCATATTCTCAGGTTTACCCTCTTCACGTGCTTTGTCAGCTGCAATCTCTTTCTCACGAGCGATTACATCAGCCGGAACTTCAGCCTCGCAAACAGCAATTGGGTTCTGAGCAGCAACCTGGAGAGCAATCTCGTGAATATATTCCTTATTAGCAACCTCCTTGTTGAATGCTACCATAACACAAAGGAAATTCTTTCCTTGGTGGTTATAAGAGTCAATCTCAGGTGCCTCAAGAACATTATATCCGTCAAGTTCCATCTTCTCACCTACAATACCGGTACGCTCAATGATAGCTTCAGCAATAGTATTATCTCCATAAGGTAAAGCCTTAACCTCATCAAGAGTCTTACAACGTGCAGCAACAGCAGCATCAAGAATCTCATTTGTAAGTTTAATGAAATCTGCGTTGTTTGCAACGAAATCGGTCTCACACTTCAAAGCGATTATAGCACCAAAAGAACCATCAACCTTAACCAACACGCAACCCTCTGAAGTTTCGCGGTCAGAGCGCTTTGAAGCTACAGCCAGACCCTTCTTACGAATCTCTTCCATAGCCTTATCAAAGTCACCATTGGTCTCAGTAAGTGCTTTTTTACAATCTACCATACCAGCTCCAGTCATCTTACGAAGCTTGGTTATATCAGCAACGGAAATAGCCATTGTTATAATTCTTTGATGTTAATAATTCAATCTTTCTTAGTAGCAGCCTTGCGTACACGCTTCGGCTTCTCTACAACTTCTTCTTCGATAGCAACTTCTTCAGATACTACTTCTTCAGCTACTACTTCTGCAACTACTACTTCTGCAACTTCTTCAGTCTCAGGAGCATCATCAATAAACTCAGCAGGTTTAGCTACCTTACGGATACGCTCTCTGCGAGGTCTCTCAGACTTGCCTTCTTCTGAAGCGGCAGCTTCTTCACCCTTTTCAGCCTTACGCTCTTCCAAACCTTCAGCAATAGCTGCACAACAAGCAGTCAAAATAACATCAACTGACTTTGTTGCATCATCATTTGCAGGAATTACGTAATCAATATCTGAAGGATTTGAATTGGTATCTACAATAGCAAATACCGGAATACCCAAACGAACAGCCTCACGTACAGCAATGCTCTCTTTCAATACATCGATAACGAAAAGAGCTGCCGGCAAACGTGACAAGTCAGCTATAGAACCAAGGTTCTTTTCCAACTTTGCACGTTGACGTGAAATCTGAAGTATCTCGCGCTTTGACAAGTTTGAATATGTACCGTCATTTGTCAACTTATCGATTGTGGTCATCTTCTTGACAGCCTTACGGATTGTCGGGAAGTTAGTGAGCATACCACCTGGCCAACGCTCGATTACATATGGCATACCGATTGCAGATACTTTCGCTGCAACCGTATCTTTCAATTGCTTCTTTGTGCCAACGAAAAGAATTTTCTTTCCGTCTTTTGCCATCTTCTTCAGAACCTCAGCAGCCTGATCAATTGCAGATACTGTCTGATTCAGATCTATGATGTGAATGCCATTGCGCTCCATGAAAATATAAGGAGCCATAGCAGGATTCCATTTGCGGCGCAAGTGGCCGAAGTGACAACCAGCTTCAAGAAGCTGTTCAAAATTTGTTCTTGACATAAAATGTTTAATTGTTTGTTTACTTTCTTTTAAAACAACTATCGGGTAGCTATTTTTTTGAATAGATCCCGACGGTTTAGATACTAAACTCCATTCCGCGGTAAATAAAAACTCTGTAAAACAGGTAGTCTAACCGCAGAATAATATTCAGATAAGACTTAACGTTTACTGAACTGGAATCTGCGACGTGCCTTTGGCTGACCCGGCTTCTTACGTTCAACAGAACGAGAATCACGTGTCAGGAAGCCTTCTGAACGAAGAGCTTTCTTATCGTCATGATTGATCTTAACAAGAGCACGAGCGATGGCAAGACGAAGAGCCTGTGCCTGACCATTGAAACCGCCACCGTCCAGATTAACCTTGATATCATATTTTTCTGCTACATCAAGCTTCTTCAGAGGCTGAAGAACAACATACTGAAGTAATGATGATGGGAAATATACTGTCAGATCCTTCTTGTTGATGGAGATCTTACCTGTTCCTTCGCTAACGAAGACACGTGCTACGGCGCGTTTACGACGGCCTAATGCGTTGATTGCTTCCATTATCTCCTAATTAAATAAGTGAATTGATATCTATCTCTTTTGGGGTCTGAGCCTGATGCGGATGTTCCCCACCCTCATAAACATAAAGATTACCAAGGAGCTTGTCGCCCAATTTGGTCTTAGGCAACATACCTTTGACAACCTTTTGCATCAATCTCTCAGCACCGTTTGGCTTAGCCATTAACTGTGCAGGAGTCATCTCACGCTGACCACCCGGATAACCTGTATAACGCAGATAAATTTTGTCAGTCCACTTTTTGCCGGTGAAGACTACCTTATCGGCATTAATAACAATAACATTATCACCGCAATCTACATGTGGTGTAAAATTGGTCTTATACTTACCGCGCAACAACTTTGCAACTTTAACAGCAAAGCGTCCCATGACCTGATCAGTAGCATCAACTACAACCCATTCCTTGGTAACGGTAGCCTTATTGGCCGAAACTGTTTTGTAACTTAAAGTATTCATTCTTGAACCTTAAATCGTTAATAAATCATTTTCCCTAACGAAACCTGCCGTTTCACAACGACTCGGAAGCCCCCTATACCGCTCGCAAACAGAAGTACGCTATCTTAAGTTTGCTCACTCGAGGGTTTAACTCGTTAATAACTAATCTTTTATCAAAAGATTGATAATAATCGGCCTGCAAAGTTAGTTCTTCTTTATGAAATAACAATAACAAATTCGCTTTTTCTTCTTTTGATTCTTTTGCTTT
>CAZYFO010000037.1:0-4061 GCA_964646955.1 uncultured Bacteroidaceae bacterium
GATTGTATATCAGATTGTTACAAGGATTGGAAATTTTAACTGTCAAAGTCAGGAAGGTTGTTTTTTGAACTATCTTCTATTGATTGAAAAAGAACTTATCTAATGATATGTTCAATTAAGAATATTTGTCAATAACAATAGTGTAATATTTTTGATATGGTATCTTTTTTTACGAAATTTGCATTTCAAAATGATTGAGATTTAAAATAAATATTTTTGATAATGAGAACAAAAAGTGCACTGCAGATAGCACGTGCTGCGTACCAACCAAAGTTGCCAAAAGCTTTGCGTTGTAGCTTGAAGGCCGTAGAAGGTGCTCCGACAGAGTCGGCCGCTGATCAGGAAGAAGTAAAGAAATTGTTTCCTAACACTTATGGTATGCCTGCAATCCGTTTTGAGGCTACAGAAGGTAAGGCATGGAATGTTTGTATTAATGTCGGTGTTATATTGTCTGGAGGTCAGGCTCCGGGTGGACATAATGTAATAGCAGGCTTGTTTGACGGACTGAAGTCTTTGAACCCGCAGAACAAGCTGTACGGTTTTATTTTAGGTCCCGGCGGTTTGGTAGACCATAAGTATATGGAACTTACTTCCGATATTATCGATGAGTATCGTAATACAGGCGGTTTTGATATAATTGGTTCAGGTCGTACAAAACTTGAGAAGAAGGAACAGTTTGACAAGGGTCTTGAGATTCTTAGAGAATTGGATATTAAGGCTCTTGTTATAATTGGTGGTGACGATTCAAATACTAATGCTTGTGTCTTGGCCGAGTATTATAAAGCCATTGGTGCAGGTGTTCAGGTGATAGGTTGTCCTAAGACTATTGACGGAGACTTGAAAAACTCTGAGATAGAGACATCTTTCGGTTTTGATACTGCCACTAAGGTTTATTCTGAGGTTATCGGTAATATTGAGCGCGACTGTAACTCGGCAAAGAAATATTGGCATTTTATTAAGTTGATGGGTCGTTCAGCCAGCCATGTTACTTTAGAGTGTGCATTACAGACTCAACCGAACATCACTCTCATTGGTGAAGAGGTAGAGGCAAATAATCAGACACTTGATGATATTGTGACCTATATTGCAGGTGTTGTTGCTGAGCGTGCTACACGTGATCTCAATTACGGTATTGTACTTGTTCCTGAAGGTTTGATTGAGTTTATTCCCGCTATTAAGAAACTGATTTCGGAACTTAATGACCTTATTGCTGCAAATCAAGAGGAGTTTAACTCTATATCTTCAGAGAGAAAGATCGATTTTGTTCATTCTCATCTGTCAGCTGAAAATGCGGCTATTTTCCATAGTCTGCCTGTCGGTGTAAGTCGCCAGTTGGCTTTGGAGCGCGATCCTCATGGAAATGTTCAGGTATCTCTGATTGAGACGGAACAGCTGTTGGCTGATATGGTTGAGGCAAAATTAATTCAGTGGAAAAAGGAAGGCAAGTTTGTAGGTAAGTTTGCAACACAGCATCACTTCTTCGGATATGAGGGCCGTTGTGCAGCTCCTTCGAATTTCGATGCTGACTACTGTTACAGCTTGGGCTATAATGCATCTATGCTGATAGCTTCAGGCAAGACAGGCTATATGTCTTCTATCAAAAATACTGTTGCTCCTGCTGATAAATGGATTGCCGGCGGTATTCCTATTACGATGATGATGAATATGGAGAAAAGAAGCGGCGAGATGAAACCGGTTATCAAGAAGGCTCTTGTCGAATTGGATGGTGCTCCATTTAAGGAGTTCTGCTCTAACCGTGAGGAGTGGGCAAAGAATACTTGCTTCGTTTATCCGGGCCCGATTCAGTATTTTGGTCCTACTGAGGTTTGCGATCAACCTACAAAAACTCTTACTCTCGAGCAGAGTAAGTAATATATGTCTGCTTCGGCTGACAAGAAAAAGAAATCAAGAGGTGCTCCCAAACAGTCAAAGACTGTAGGGAGAACCTCTTCTTTGTTCTCTATCGAAAAAAAACGGAGAATATCAAAAAAAGGCTCACGTAGAACGACTAAAAGGCACAATCACACTGAGACGGCGGAATGGTTGCATTGGATTTATTCTCTGCTGATTGTAAGTCTTGTGTCGTTGGGTGCTTATCTGTTTCTGATAAAACCTTTTTCATATAGATGGAAACCGTGTTACGGCTCAAAAGAGTATGAAATTTGTATTCCAAACGGCTATTCTGTATATGGAATAGACGTCTCTCATCATCAGGGCCGCATTGACTGGAAAAGAGTTGCAGCTTCATCTGAGGGTGAGTATCCTTTACGTTTTGTTATGCTGAAGGCTACTGAAGGAGGAGATTATAAGGATTCTACTTTTGATGCCAATATTGATTCTGCACGTCAGGCCGGTCTTATATGTGGAGCATATCATTTTTATAATCCCGATACCTCGCCGATTGTACAGGCTGATTTCTTTACGAAAAACGTTGAATTATTTGACGGAGATTTGCCTCCAGTAGTGGATATCGAGAGTAGAGGTAATGATATTGAGTCATTGCAAAGAGATTTATTGAAATGGTTATCTGTTGTTGAGAATTACTATGGAATTAGACCTATTATATATACCTCAGTTAAGTTTAGGAAAAAATATCTGGATAATCCTGCCTTTGATAAATATCAGTTTTGGATAGCACATTATTATGTTGAAAAACCGGAAACAGAATCTGAGTGGACTTTCTGGCAATGTTCCGACAGAGCACGTATCGGTGGTATAGATGGACATACCGACTTGAATGTATTCTCCGGTTCTCTGTCCGATTTACAAGAGATCTTATTTTAGGAAAAATCCCCTTTTATTTTAGGAAAATTCCGGATATGGGGTAATTTATACTTTTTATTTTTGTTGCAGAAACAAGAATAAAATTCGAGTGATATGAAAAAGTTTATCTTATTATTGATTTTGTCATTAGTATTGCCGATGACAATATTGGCCCAGAGGAATGATATTTATTCTTCAGGGAGTAATAAAAAGTCAGATGGGGGTACAGTTGTTCCTAATACTGCAGTATCTACTCCGATTATCAACAGCACGGTTTCCACACAGCCTTCAGCTCTCGCTGAACGTGATGCTGATGAATACAATCGTCGCTATACCGGTGTACCTTCAGATTATGCGTATGAAGATGAGGCAATGTATATTCATGACACTATTTTTATTCAGGAAAACGTCAGCGATACAGAGGCTTATGCCGAGGGTTATGTTGATGCAAGCAATGATTATGAATATGCATTAAGGATGGTTAGATTCCATAGCCCAAGATCTTCGGTATATATCAGTAGCCCTATATATTGGGATGTGGTCTATTCAAATGCAATTCTCGATATAGCTTGGGGTATAGATGTATTATTGGATCCATGGGATTATCATTGGTATTCATCATACTATTATTATGATCCGTGGTTTTACGGATATAGCTATAGCCCATATTACTATAGCTATTGGTATGACCCTTGGTATGATCCCTGGTATAATAATTCATATTATTACGGAGGTTATTATGGAGGTTCTTCCAATCGTTATCATGATTTCGTTCCTAATAGGAGTATTAATACAAGTTGGGATAGGAATCTTGGAGCAAACAGGCGAGTTAATTCCGTTTATGCAAGTAGCTCCAGAAGTGCCGACAGATCATTGAATACCGGTAATGCTTCTTCTGCAAGAGTGACGTCAGCTCGTTCTGCCAATGGTAGTACTTCAAGTGTAAGAGTTACCTCTCCTGGAGTGTCAAGCCGTTCTGCAAATACTTCTTCTACCAGGTCTTTGAACGATGCTACTTATCGCTCTGCAAATTCTTCGGACAGCAGAACAGTGGCTCCTTCTTCAAGCCGTTCAGCTAATGTTTCTTCAGGACGTTCATCTTCTGTTGGTGTATCATCTTCGACAGTTACAAGAGCAAATCCTTCTACGTCATCTTCGGGACAAGTTTCTTCTTCTTCACGAAGTAGTCAATCGGGTATGTCTTATGATCGTCCAAGCAGTACTAGCAGCACGAGCTCGCGTTCAGCTGCCACTGTCAATTCCGGTTCGACTCGTCAGTCTGTTCAGAGTAATACTTC
>CAZYFO010000037.1:4161-17858 GCA_964646955.1 uncultured Bacteroidaceae bacterium
CAGCTGCCACTGTCAATTCCGGTTCGACTCGTCAGTCTGTTCAGAGTAATACTTCGAGAAGTTCAAGTTCTTCATCGGCTGTTCGTAGCAGTTCAAGCTCTTCCAGCAGTAGCTCTTCTTCATCCGTTCGTAGTAGCAGCTCAAGTAGTAGTAGCAGCTCAAGTAGTAGCCCAAGCCGTTCCAGTTCAAGTTCCAGCAGTTCAAGAGGAGCATCATCTTCAAGTCGTAGATAAAATACTTGATTATAAATAGGCCGATTATTAAATAGATGTCTTACATAAAAAATAGAAAAATGAAAGCGTTTAAAATTATAATATTGTCGATGATTGCACTATCAGGTGTGAGTGTGTCTGCTCAAACATCGTACGATGCAGCACGTATCATTGGTCAGGATTTGAATGGTACAGCCCGTTATATAGGAATGGGTGGAGCAATGAATGCTTTTGGAAATGACATTTCTGTAATTAAGTCAAATCCTGCAGGTATTGGTACTTATAAGAATAGTGAAGGTAATATGTCGTTATCATTCTTTGGTAGCTCTACGAAAATGACAAATCCTGGAACTGAACAGATATATTTAGGTGACTTCTCAACAAATATAGAGTATCAGGGAAATAAAATGGAATCGGACATTAAACCTGCTTTCGATAATATTTCGTTTGTGATCTGTAATGAATCTGATGGATATGGCTCATTGAAGAATGTCAATTTTGCATTTTCATACAGAAAACTGAGAAATGATAATAGAACAGTGGATTATTATGATGATTTTACTGAACTGGACGAATTTCGGGAGTATGGTAATAATGAAGAGAACAAGATTAGCTCTTATGATTTCAATATTTCATTTAATCATGATGACATTTTCTATTGGGGATTAACAATGGGTATTTTACACTCCTCATATTGGTCAAATGGTTACTTTTATCATTGCTATCTAGATGGCTCAGAATGGGTAGACTATACTGCTGTGGACCGTATGAATGAAATTTTCGGAAAAGGTTTCGATATGGCATTAGGTGCAATATTTAGACCTATAGATAATATCAGATTGGGTGTTTCTTTAAAAACGCCGACATGGTATTCAATGGATCAGCGCTATCAGGATTATCTGTATGCAGACCAAGGAACTGCAAAAGACGGTGAGCTTTTCTCTCAATCTGTTTCTTACAATGTCACAACTCCTTGGGTGATGAATCTAAGTGCAGGTTTGACATTTGAGAATACTGCAATCGGATTTGAGTATGAGAGAAATTTTGCTGACAGAGTCTCTTTGAGACAGTCCTCGAGAAAGTTGGAAGATCAAGGTTCTTATGATCTGCAGTCTTATGATACATACAAGGTGGGTATAGAACAGAATATTAATAAAATCAGTCTTCGCGCAGGATATGCGGTTACTTCCACGATGTTTAAGGAGGGACAAATGCAGTACATGGGGGATACCGAATTTAATTCTTATCGTCGCGATTTTGAATCGGATAAATTAGGAGTTCAACGTAATATTACATTCGGAATCGGCTATTGCAGTTCTCCGTCATACAATGGTGAGCAGTTCTATTTAGATGCTGCATACGTAGTAGGTATTAGAAAATCGACTCTTTGTATGGGTGGAGAGGATATTATTTGGAATTATACAGCTGGAGATTATTATTATCCAAATCAATTTTCTGATTATAAAGAGACAACAGGTAAGTTGGTAATCACAGCTGGTTTTACCTTCTAAGTTTATAAATTGATAATTGAGATTTTGCAGGCAAATTTATTTTGACAGCAGGGTCCAATTTCTAAGATAAAATTCCCACATTATGAAAACACAACACAAAGCCGGATACAAGTCTTAGAATTTTCCTAAGATTTTATCCATCACCCAATTAGTAGGGGTGGCGCTAATCCCGTCGCATGTACAGACAGATTTCCCATTCAGGTGGTCCACTACTGCTTGAACAAGTGGAAACTGTACATGCTCGGGATTTGGAATGTTGAATTCGTGCCGTCCTGTCTCGTCATAAAGTGCAATGGGCTGGAATGTGAAGATTGAAAAACAGATCTTCCCTTTGTCTCCGACAATTTCTATTCTGTCTTCTTTGGCCGATTCATCTGCAACGAAACACCATGATCCTGAACCGACCAAACCGTTCTCAAACTTAAAGCAGGCGCTTACAGTATCTTCTGCCGTATACAGGCCGGCTCTGTTGCTGCTTAGTCCATACGCTTCAATGATGCAGCCGCAGATCTCTTGAACCATATCAATCTGATGAGGTGCCAGATCATAGAAGTATCCTCCGCCTGAGATATCCGGCATTACTCTCCAAGGTAGATTGACACTATTGTAATCAAACTCTTTTGGAGGTTGTGAAAATCTAATTTGGACATTTATCAGCTTTCCGATTTTGTCTTTTAATTCTAGAACTTTCAGGAAATAGGGCAGATATCTGCGATAATATGCTACAAAACATGGGACTCCGGTCTCTCTGGATATTCTGTTGATACGCATGCACTCTTCATAGCTGGAAGCCATAGGTTTCTCAATATACACCGGTTTTCCTGCCTTCATGGACATAATGGCATATGTGTCATGTGACGAAGGAGGTGTTGCGATATAAACGGCATTAACATCATGGTCTTCTATCAAATCGATGGCATCGGTATACCATTTTTTTATGTCATGTCGTTGAGCATAGGATTTTGCTTTATCCTGATCTCTACTCATAACAGCTACTATGGCAGAACCGTCTGCTTTCGCAAATGCCGGTCCGCTTTTCTTTTCCGTTACCTCTCCACAACCGATAAATCCCCAGTTAATCATTATTATTATAGCTTTTCTGTTAATCGAAGAATGTCCAGCTTATTCCCATGTGTAACATTCTGGGATTAAGAGGGTAGTTTGGAACAAAGAAAGAATTCATATTGCTCGACGCTCCTTCATTAACATGGTAAAACATTAAATAAAATCTCACTCCCCGAAGAGAGCAATTGACGTAGGCATTGACTAAAGGGTATCCTCCTACTTTGATTTCGGAGTTCTTATTTTGCATGTTATATTGGCCCAAAGCAGGAGAGTAGGCAGGAGCCGCATATTCTGTGAAATATGATACGTTCGCACCTAATTCTATTCTTAATCGTTTTGCGTAATTGAATTTTAGATAAAGGTCGCTGAATATGTTCAGTTCAGGCAATGGTAGGATATCATTGTCTCCGGATATCTGATAGGTGATACTGTTATCCCAATAAAGTGGACCTAAAGCAAAATCCTGATTAAGTGTTGCGGATGCTATTTGGATTGAACCGGAGTTCTGTAGATATTGCAAGTTGTGTAGGACCGTATTTTCTGTACCTAATGTAGTACTTGTTCCATTGTCAATCAGATAAATGTAATTTGATATGTTTTCTATATCGGCAGAGATTCTCGTGTTTAGTCTGTTGATTTCTATGAATCCTCCAATTCTTGTAGATAATTCTTTATCGAATTTGTTGTCCCACCAACAATCTCTTGCATGATATTTATTCTGGTAGAATAACGGTTCTCTGTTTCTAATAGATGTTGTGGCACCAAATACTGCATTCTCTTTCAAGAACGGGAAAGTTAGATTTATGTCTCCATTGATATTGAAATCTCCGATATCTTCTCCCGCTATGACTGTTTCTGCCTGTATCTTAAAAGAGATATTCTTACCTGATTCACGTTCCAACAATCCTCCTACGAAGACATTGCCTTCTCTGAATTTGTGAATATATTCTGAGGATCTGCCTGAAGAAAGAGTGTCCGGCATTGAGAATTGTATGAATTCATATCTAGCATAGGCTGATAGACCAGCTACGGCCCACTTTGAGAAACCTTCAAGTAATGATAGATTGATACTATTGCTTATTAGGATATTATCGGTAATATCCATACCGTCATCGTTAAGAAAATCATGCTGATAATAATTTTCAGGTACTTCATGATAGATATAACGTCTTTTCAAGTAACTGACTTCCAATGTGTGGGAGATTTTACTTACATCCCTTCTGTCATTATATGTAAAAGTCGAATCGCCGATGCTGTCTGTTACCGCAAAATCGCCCTTAAGCGTCAGAGATTGAGATAACAACAATTGTCTTCTCTTAATATTGTTCCATGTACTTGTCATGATAAATGGAATATCTTCAGGAGCATATTGTTTTTTTCCTTCTGCCATGGCTTCGGGATTGGTTATGTAACGCTTGTCTTCTATACCTCCATTTTCGGCAATCTTCAACTGGTCAGTATTGAAGGATGTATGAATTGAGTAGGATTTGCCGTGATGGTAAGCATAAAAACGCGCGTCAAACATAGAGGTCGATTGGTCAGCATATCGGCCTCGTCCCAATAGGTAATCCATGTCCATTCCAATTCCGTTCTTTTTGTTGAAGTTGGATGCAAAATAACCTTTTATTCTTTCTTCTCCATTATTTCTGTCACCGGCCTTATTGTAAGTGAGGTTTAGATGTGGTGACTTGGTGTCTGTGAATCTGAATTGATCGGGATTCTTAATGAAAAAGTCAAAAGGAGCGTCGAAAATAAAATCATTAGATGCTTCCCTCTCAAAATATAGTCTGGAGATACGTGGAGAACCTAGATTGCCTAGATAACTGTATGTCCCTTTCTGGCCGTTTGTCATATTGTTGTTCTGAAAGAGATGAGATAGGGTATCAGGCTCAATAATAATCATTGTTCCTAATGTAGGATCAATGAAGAACTGGGAATAGTCCTTTGAGACATTTCTTTCAACAACAGTAGAATCTTTCTGAGCTGCCTGATTGATAAAGCCGTCCATCTTATTGCCATTGAACCCGTCCTGATTTTGGGAAAGAGTACTTTGAGCCGATATTGTAGAGGCTATAAACAATGAAAGCATGGACAGAAGTACATGTTTCAATGAATTGTATATAAGTTGATTGGCTTTTTGTAACATTTCTCGGGTAAGGTTCACGGCACGAGTCTTAAAATATACTCAATCACCTTTATTGTCAATGAAATGGAACATGCCCAATAAAAAGGATTAGGGTTCTTGTCGGAAAGATATAGTATGAACAGTATAGCTGTAACAATAGCTCCTATCATAAAGATGGAATTCAGAATAAACCTGATCTTTTCTATTTTGGCTGAATGGCCGGTGCCGGAACCTTTTCTTCTCTTTACTGAAGGTTTCTTTCCGCGAATATCATAATATGCTCTTTTCTCAACGTCAGACAAGATATCATAAGCTTCAGTAAGATAAGAATATCGTTCTGAAGTCGAATCACAATCTGCAACCAATCTTTGATAAGCATCTTGAATCTCTTTGTCTGAAGCTGTCTCAGATAAACCGAGACGGGCATACAACTCATTTTTTGCCATCTTTCAAGAACCTCTGCTAATATAAATTATCACTGATATTTTTAAAGATATCTTCGAATAAGTCAATGGTTTTAATTCTGAACTTTCCGGTGGTATTCAGTAACTTGGTTTTATTTTTATTGAAAGCCTCGTCATCGGTAATCCACTCTTCAGCAGTGAATCTGGAACCTCCTCCCTCACGTTCATCTTCGTAGATATAATTGATATCAGTAATCTTAACCTTACAAAGATTATCTTCAGAAAAATTAATGTCAAGGATGTAGTTTATTTTTGTGTAATCTACAGAAAATGAGGTCTTTTTAAATTCAATTATCTGCTGGATTGCAATTGAAAAATGAGTACTGTCTACATTGGTGACACTGTATTTTTTTACATCCTGTCTTGTGAACCTGCTTCTAGCCCAATTTTTTATTGATATAGAACAGTATTCAACGTCTTTTCCTTGAAGAGAAAAATCTTTTGTAAATGTTACTTTTCCTTTATTGTCAACCGGTACCTGGCCGATACCGTATTTGTCAAACGGAGCGCTTTGTCCAAATAGTAAAACAGATACGAAACAAGCTACCGCGAATAGAACAATCTTTTTCATAGAATATCTTATTATCTGATTGCAAACTTACAAAAAAGAAATGATTAATTTTTGTACGACTTTCTAATTTTCATTTTGATCAATGCAATCTGCTTACTGTTTCAAGCATAATTGTCTTAGAAAATAAATAATAATTAAGACAAACACATTATATACAACATTTTCCATAAAAAAAAACTCAATTTTTTTTGCACCTCATATTTATTGTATTACTTTTGTCGCAAAAGGATTATTCATCAATCAATAACTAATTTAATTATGGAAGAAATTTTAAAGAAAGCAGCTGAACTTTATGCAGCTTTTTCAAAAGACGCCAATTCACAAATTGAGAAGGGAAACAAGGCAGCTGGAACACGCGCACGTAAAGCATCTCTTGAGCTTGAGAAACTAATGAAGGAATTCCGTAAAGCTTCTTTAGCAGCAAAGTAAAAAATTACGTTTAAGTTATAAAGCGGGAGTGTTTTGTTTTCTAAAGCATTCCTGTTTTTTTTTGTGCCTTATTGATTAGTTATATATTTTAGGTTTTATGTCGTTTATTACAAAAAAAGGGTTTAAAGAGGAGTCAAAGCATATATACAAGTTGGGATTGCCTGTAGCAGTTGCTCAGTTGGGTATTATCGTACAAGGATTGGCCGATACAATTATGCTGGGCCATCATTCGTCACAAGAATTAGCAGCAGCGGGCTTTGTGAATGCCATGTTGTTGATGGGAATCTTGTTGAGTCTTGGATTCTCCATGGGAGCAATATCTCAGATAGGTAAATTATATTTTCTGAATAATACCGCGAGGATAGTTTCGGTACTTAAGAGTAGCTTGTTAGCAAATTTTAAACAGGTGATGTTACTTACTGTTGTTATGTCTTCGCTGATATTTCTTTTACCTCATTTGGGGCAACCGGTTGAGTTGTTGCCTATGATGAAGATATACCTTCTTATCTTGCTTCCTTCATTACCTCTTTTTTTTATAATAAATGCCGGCCGACAATTTTATGACAGTATTAATCATACCAAGGTAGCAATGTGGACAATGATAATCGGAAATGTATGGAACGTTATATTCAATTGGTTTCTGATTTTCGGCAAGTGCGGATTTCCGGAAATGGGAATCGAAGGTGCTGCCTGGGCTACGTTGTCTTCAAGAATTATTATGGCATTGATGTTTATCCTTGTTTTTGTTTTCAATAAAAGATATAAAAAATATCGTTTGGTATGGCATTCGTCTAAATCAACCAGGGAAGATATCAGACTACTTAGAAAAATTGGATGGCCAATGGCTATTCAAATGGGACTGGAGTCTGCATCCTGGTCACTATGCTCTATCTTTCTGGGTTGGATTGGGGCTAATGCTTTGGCAGCTCATCAGGTTATGGTCAATGTTTCCGGCGTTATATTCATGTTTTATGTCGGAGTAGGAGAGGCAATATCAATACGCGTTAGTAACTATAAGGGAATAAATGACATGACGAGAGTACGTAATGTGTCAAATACTGGATTCTTACTGATAATGATGATAGGTTTTGTGCTGAGTATTACCATGTGGGTTTTTAGGAATAGCATAGGATTTATTTTCACTAATGATAAAGATGTATCTTTTATAGTAGCTACAATGATTTTACCTATGATTCTTTATCAGTTCGGCGACGGTCTACAGGTTACATACTCCAATACGCTTCGCGGATTGGGTGACGCTTTTAAACTGATGAAGTATTCTTTGATAGCTTATATGGCTATCTCTCTACCACTCAGTTATCTATTCGGTATTGTACTTGAGGGTGGAGCAGCCGGGGTATGGATGGCTTTCCCATTTGGACTTACAACAGCCGGAATATTATATTACAGAAGATTCAGAAAGATATCGATTATTCCAGGTACTTGAGTACGCCTCCGCTAATCTGGAGTAGCGATATTTCACAGATTTTTGTGTCATACTCTACTATTAGCAGGCTCTCTTCGGCATCAAGCAGGGATTTCTGAGCTTCCCGCATTTCAATGCCTGAAAGTTCTCCCAAGAGATATCGTTCATATGCAATGTCGTGGTTTTCCTGTGCAGTACGCAGATTTTCACGTTCCAGCTGTAATAGCTTGAGATTGTTCTGATATGCCTGCCAGAAATCATTAAGATCAGCTTTCAGCTGCAGTTCAAGCTGTTCACTTTCCAAGGCGGCACTCATCACATCAAGTCTGGCATTGCGTTGTTCGGATCTATGTTTACCGTCTATCAGGTTTATGCCCATCGTTGCACCGAAGTTAGGTCCCCAATTGTTTCGGTGTATGGTGGATGTAGAACCATATATATTGTAAGTGTAACCGTAACTGGCATTTAGTTTTAGATACGGATAGTTTCGTGACTGTACTACTTTACGATCCAACTCAGCGATTGTCTTATTGCTGTTTGACCTCAATAATTCCGTATTATTGGCAAGCATATCCGATAAAAGGGATTCATAATTCAATCCGCTAATCAGGGTTATTGCCGTATCGGCTGTTGTATAGCGAATGTTCAGATCAGAGTTTGACATCAGCTTATTGATACGAATGTTGGCCGATGATATCAATTCGTGCTGTTTCAGACTTTTGGCACTATCTGCATTGAAATATACTTGTGCCTGTTGAAGGTCAAGACGAGAGTTGTTTCCTAAACTGAACCGTTCCTGTACTATGCGTAGTCTCTCTTTGGATAGTGTTACAGCATAGCCCAGATTATTCAGATGGATAATTTGTCTTACCAGATTGTAGTATTCCGAAGTAAGGCCGGCCACATAGTCTTCTATGGCAATCTTTGTCTGTATGGTGCCTATATTGTATAGCTCCTGTAATCTGGATTTAGTGGCTTGAACCTTAAATCCGTTGAACAATGTAAAATCTGCATTGACAGAGGCATTCAGTGTGTGGTCTGTAATATCTCTTTGTGAAGTGATGGCGCCATCAGTTCTGGCTTCAGTGTCACGGCTATACATGGAACCACTGTACCCAGCAGACATATTTACGGATGTCATACCACCGGCATTGGACCATGTGTTATTGTTTGAAGATTTCTCTTCATTGATTTTTACTACCTGAATCTGATAACTGTTGTTCAGTCCCTGCTCCAGACATGATTGCAGTGATAGCTGTTGGGCATTTGTAGCCTCAGCCATTGTAAGTGTCATCGCAAGACCGAGAAGATATTTTATTTTCATCGCTTATTTCTGTTTTTTGTCCTTTAGTGATGTTGATACGAATGAATATACGGCAGGTACAATGTACATGGTGAACAGTGTGGATATCAACATACCTCCCACAACTGCAATTCCCATGGCTATACGTCCGGCACTGCCTTCTCCATTAGCGAATACCAGTGGTAACAATCCGAGTATGGTCGATGCGCTAGTCATAAGAATAGGTCTGAGACGTTGTATTGCAGCTTCACGTATAGATACCATCTTGTCTATACCTGCATGTTGTTTCTGGTTTGCAAATTCCACAATCAATATTCCGTTTTTCGCAACCAGACCTATAAGCATTATTATTCCGATTTCACTGAATATATTCATAGTCTGCCCACTTAACTTCATGAAGATTAGCGCTCCGCATACGGCCAATGGCACAGTAAGCATTATAATCAGTGGATCCTTGAAACTCTCGAACTGGGCAGCCAGAATAAGATAAATAAGCAGAAGAGCCAGCCCAAAGGCAAATATCAGACTGTCCGAACTTTCACGGAAATCTTTTGACTCTCCGGCTAAAGCCGTACGGAAAGTGTCGTCAAGGGTCTCTTTTGCTATTTTATCCATCTCATCAAGTCCTTCTCCCAAAGTCTTGCCTTTTGCTAAACCTGCAGATACGGTTGCTGCTACGAAACGGTTATAACGATATAGTCTTGGAGGAGCGATATCTTCCTTTAGCTCAACTAAGTTTTCCATTTGAATCATCTCTCCGGTTCCGCTACGCATATATATGGATTTCAGGTTTTGAGTAGTATTTCGCTGCTGGCGGTTTATTTCACCAATAATGTCATATTGTTTGCCGTTCATATAGAGGTAGCCCATACGTTGACCGCTTAGCCCGTATTGCAAGGTTTGAGCAATGTCTCGTGTATTTACGCCGAGCATATTGGCTTTATCTCTATTGATTGAGATTCGTACCTCCGGCTTGGAGAATTTCAGATTAACGTCTACCATCTGGAATGTGGGGTTGTCCTGAACCTTAGCCATAAAGGTTGGAAGTACCTCCTGCAGCCTTTCTATGTTTGTAGCCTGTATTACATATTGAACAGGCATTCTCCCACCGCGTCCGGCTCTGAATGTAGACTGCTGCTGCACAAATGAACGGGCTTCGTTCTCCTTTTGGACAGCTCTGGACAAATTTTCAGCTACTTCTATCTGTGAATAATCACGTTCGGAGAGGTCCTTTAGTGTGATTTGGATATTACCACCTCCACCAGATACTCTGGCTGTGATGAAATCTGCATCGGGAACCAAAGAATCGACAATAGTATTTATTCTCTCAGTATAGTCGCGCATATATTCGTAGGTGACACCTTCCGGTCCCTGTGTACTTACAGTGATATTGGAACGGTCCTCAAGAGGTGACATCTCAGTAGGAATTTTAGACCAAAGTAATACACAACCTCCCAAAGCTACTGCCATTATACCAATAGCCCATCCGCGATGATTCAGGAATGATTGCAGACTTCTGCTGTATAAGCTATTCATACCGATGAAAAATGGCTCAGTCTTTGTGTAGAACCATCCGTGTTTTTCCCTTCTTACCAATAGTTTTGTGGAAAGCATCGGAGTCAGCGTCAATGCGGCGAAAGCGGATATTAATACTGCACCGCCGATTACGAAACTGAATTCGCGGAATAGTCGGCCTGTAGTACCTTCCATGAAGATAATCGGAAAGAATACTGCCAACAATGTGATGGTAGTCGATATGATTGCAAAGAATATCTCCTTTGCACCTTCTATACCGGCCTCTCTCGGCTTCATCCCGCGTTCTATGCGTACGTAGATATTCTCCGTCATGACAATAGCATCGTCGACGACAAGACCTACCGCAAGTACTATGGCAAGCATAGAGAGCACGTTTATGCTGAATCCGGCCATATACATCACAAAGAATGCACCGATAAGTGAAACAGGTATGACAAGACACGGAATGAGTGTTACACGCCAGTCACGCAAAAACAGGAATATTATTAGAATTACCAGGAAGAATGCTTCGAATATTGTATCTTTTACTTCGTTGATACTTGCACGTATGAATTTAGTGTTATCGAATCCGTAGTTATATTTGACATCTTCGGGCAGATCTTTTTTCATTCTTTCCATACGTTCATAGACATTGTTTGCTATGTCTATGTGGTTAGCACCCGGTTGAGGAACAATTATTACACCCACCATAGGAACGCCGTTCATCTTCATGTAGCTCTTAATGTCACGTGGAGAGAGCTCGGCCTGACCTATATCACTGAATCTGATTATTCTGTCACCATTATGTTTGAGTACCAGGTTGTTAAACTCTTCTGTAGTGTGCATCTGTCCCAATGTACGTATCTCAAGTTCGGTAGTATTGCCTTCTATTGAGCCGGAAGGTAGCTCTACATTCTCCTTGTCCAATGCGTTTTTTACATCCATAGGAGTGATGCCGTAACCGGACATCTTAACAGGATCCAGCCATAAACGCATGCAATAACGTTTCTCACCCCATATACTTACACTACTTACATCCGATATAGTCTGTAGCTGCTCCTTTACGACAAGATCAGCTAACTCGCTGAGCTCTAACAGTGAACGTTTGTCGCTCTGTAAGGCAACCATAAGTATAGGGTTAGCATCAGCATCGGCTTTAGACACAGTAGGAGGGTCGCAGTCACGTGGCAACATGCGTTGAGCTCGTGAAACTTTATCACGTACATCATTGGCAGCTGTCTCCAAATCAACGGATAGTTCAAACTCTACAGTGATGCGGCTACTTCCGTATTGGCTGACACTGGTAAGTGAACGTATGCCCGGGATACCGTTAATCTGTTGTTCGAGAGGTTCGGTTATCTGGTTCTCTATGACTTCTGCATTGGCTCCTGGATATGAACATGAAACAGAAATAATAGGATTATCTACAGATGGGAATTCCCTAACTCCTAAATTGAAGAAGCCTACACATCCGAAGAGCAAAATGATAAGAGTCAGTACAGTAGCAAGTACCGGTCTTTTAATACTTAGTTCCGATATATTCATGTTACTTCAGCTCCACTTTTTGACCGGTACGCAGTTGCATGGTGCCGCTGGTTATAACAGTATCTCCGATTTCCAGTCCGGAGATTATCTGAACCTCAGCATCGGTACGTAGCCCTTTTACAATGTTTGTCGGAACAGCTGTTCCGCTCTTATACAGGAATACTTTGTCGATTCCCATCTCTGAAATAATAGCTTCACTAGGAACGGCCATCGTATTTTGATAGGTTCTGGTATTGAGACTTACACTTACGTAACGTCCGGGTACCAGCTTCTCGTCAGCATTGTTGTACATGGCACGCACTGTAAATGTACGTGTATCGGCATCTACTTTTGAGTGAGTAGCATATACTGTAGCTTCGTGCGGCTGCTGGTCTCCCTCTACGGTAAATGTGAGTTTTGCACCATTCATCAGGACTCCGGCGTAACGCTCAGGTACAGCGAACTCAACTTTCAGCTTGTTAATGCTGGTAAGTGTAGCAATATTAGAGGTAGGAGATGTAAACGCTCCTATACTGACCTGACGCAGGCCTATTATTCCGTCGAACGGCGCACGCAATTCCGTCTGAGCAAGCTTGGCGGTGATCTCTTCTATCTCAGCATGCAATTTTGTTAGGTTTGCATCAGCTTCCTGATATGCCTCTTCACTGATAGCCTCTTTTTCATAAAGCACTTTTTGACGAGAAAGACGATCCTCGGTGAGTTTCTGTTCAGCCGTCAGTTTTTTGAGTTGTGCCTGTAGGGGTGCATCATTTATCTTTGCAAGCAATTCTCCTTTTTTTACATGTGAGCCTTCGTCAAAATATATACCGGTTATTTTACCTGATGTCTCAAAACTCAGGTTAACTTCTTCATTAGGGATAAGACTGCCGCTTATGTTTATACCGTCAATGAGGTCTTCCGGTTGAATGACAACATATCTTACTATAAGTTTGTTTTGTCTAGGGCCTGCAACCATCGGCGTATCGGAAATGTCTTTATTCTTTCTCGGTTTGAATGTACGATAACCTAAGAATCCGAGTCCGCATATTATTACTCCGATAATTCCCCACTTGATTTTTTTATTCATTTGTTAGTAATATGATTGAAACATGCAAAAATATCAAAATCTCTTAGTTTTTTATACACGGTTCTCAAAGTCTTAATGATTTTTATCGTTGAGGTAGTGTAATCCCAAATAAAAACATGACAGACATATTAAAAATGCAAATTCGTAAACGAAGAGAACGGGGTAGCACAAGAGATCTAAAAAACTGCTTTTTAAAAAAGCACCGCAATTACTATGGTAATTACCATCCGAACTGCGCTTTTAGTCGTAAATACTGTCTTAAATCTAATGGACGGCGAGGGTGTTTCAAATGATTCGTTTGATATGCGCAGTTCAGCCGTTTGCCGCGATTCGATTCGTTTGAAGCATTTCGGTAACCGATCGCTGGCCATCGGATTCGTTTGAAAGGCGTATACCGAAAGTTGCCGCTGTGCAGATTCGGATGAGAGCCCCGAGTATAAGGTTATCCATGTTCCTATCAGAAAG
>CAZYFO010000038.1:0-2931 GCA_964646955.1 uncultured Bacteroidaceae bacterium
AAAGACTTACGATATGCCCTCACCTTTAAAGCCTTGGCATGAGGACCGATATTCTCGTCAGCCAATACAAACTTGCCTATCTGATAATCCGAGAAACCCATCTGTTTTGCACCGAGCAGCAACTCTCCACTCAGCGAATCCAGAGATTTGACGGACTCCAATTTATTCTTATAATCATGAATATTCTCCAGACGGTACAGGAACCACTTGTCAATCTTGGTTATATCATGCAGTTTATCCACCGAATAGCCCTTTTCAAATGCCATCGCTATTGCTTCCATACGCTTGTCCGTAGGATTATTCAGCTCAAAGTCAATATCTGGGACACTCACCGTATTACCTACAAAGCCATGCATGCCCTGACCCACCATTCTCAAGCCTTTCTGGATAGCCTCCTCAAAAGTCCTTCCTATAGACATCACCTCGCCAACCGACTTCATACTGGAGCCAATCAGCTTAGATACACCTTCAAACTTACCCAGGTCCCAACGCGGAATCTTACAAACCACATAGTCCAATGCCGGCTCGAAACAAGCAGAAGTAACCTTAGTCACAGCATTCGGAATCTCATCGAGACCGAAGCCCAGACCCAATTTCGCTGCCACGAAGGCCAATGGATAGCCAGTAGCCTTTGAAGCCAATGCCGATGAACGACTCAGACGAGCATTAACCTCAATCACACGATAATCATCCGAATCGGGATCAAAAGCATATTGAACATTACACTCACCGATTATTCCTACGTGACGAATAATCTGGATGGCTATCCTACGAAGCTTATGATACTCGTGATCATTGAGCGTCTGAGACGGAGCCACCACAATACTCTCACCCGTATGGATACCCAGCGGATCGAAATTCTCCATATTACATACAGTGATACAGTTGTCATAACCGTCTCTCACCACCTCATATTCTATCTCCTTCCATCCTTTCAGCGACTCCTCTATAAGAATCTGAGGAGAATAAGTAAAGGCAGACGCCGCCAGTTTCTGCAACTCATCATCGTTTGCACAGAATCCCGAACCCAGACCGCCAAGCGTATAAGCCGCACGCACAATCACCGGATATCCAATCTCTTTAACCACCGACAGAGCCTCATCAATAGACTCCACAGCCACACTCCTCGGTGTCTTGACACCTATGGAATGCATCATATCCGCAAACAATTCACGGTCTTCAGTATTTATGATAGCCTGAACCGGCGTACCTAAAACCTTGACCCCGTATTTCTCCAATATACCGTTCTTGTAAAGCTCTACACCGCAGTTCAGAGCCGTCTGACCTCCGAACGCCAGCATAATGGCATCAGGATGCTCCTTAATAATCACCTTCTCAACAAATTCCGGAGTGATAGGCAGATAATAAATCAGATCCGCAATACCCTCGGAAGTCTGAACGGTAGCCACATTCGGATTAATCAGTATAGTAAACTTACCCTCCTCATGAAGAGCCTTCAGAGCCTGAGAGCCGGAGTAATCGAACTCACCTGACTGACCGATCTTCAGTGCACCCGAACCAAGTACAAGTATTCTTTCAGCTTTTTCCATATCAAGTGAGTTATTTATTCTTTTTATATTCAACCATATTATTCACAAAATCGGCAAACAGAGACTCCGTATCCACCGGACCGCTTGAAGCCTCCGGATGAAACTGAGTAGAGAAGAAGGGCTTAGACTTGTGCCTGATACCCTCATTGGTACCATCATTCAGATTCACAAACATCGTCTCCCAGTCAGACGGCATAGTCTTGTCATCAATTGCAAAACCGTGATTCTGTGAAGTGATGAAACATTTATGAGTACCCGGTATATTCACCGGCTGATTATGACTCCTGTGACCATACTTCAACTTATACGTAGAAGCACCGGCAGCAAGAGCCAGCAACTGATTCCCCAAACATATACCCATGATAGGACGATCCTCTTTGAGGGCTTTTCTGATATGTTCAATTGTCGAAACACACTGTGCAGGATCACCGGGACCGTTAGAAATAAAGAGTCCATCATAATCCTCATTTGAAAAATCATAATCCCAAGGCACACTCTTTATAGAAACATCATGCTTCAGAAGACAACGAATAATGTTGTTTTTCATGCCGCAATCCACCATCAGAACCCGATATTTTCCACTTCCGTAGTTCAATATCTCACCTGATGAAACCATTGCTACCAAATTATCCTTGTTAGGATCATAAAAAGGCACATCAACATCATCGAAAACAATCTTACCCAGCATGGAACCGCATTCGCGAAGTTTCTTAGTAAGAGCGCGAGTATCAATGCCGCATATACCGGGCACCTGCCACTCCTTTAACCATTCTCCCAAACTGCGTTTTGAATCCCAATGACTATAGTTCTCCGAGTAATTAGAAATAACAAGAGCCGAACATTGTATCCTGTCCGACTCAAAAAATTTAGAGACTCCATCACATGACTCATCACCGGGGACGCCGTAATTACCAATCATTGGATAAGTTGGTATCAATATCTGTCCTTTGTAAGAAGGGTCGCTCAAACTCTCGGGATAGCCCATCATAGCAGTATAGAACACCAACTCTCCAGAAACAGACTTTTCATAGCCGAAAGAATACCCATTGTATTCACTGCCATCGGCAAGCTTCAGAATTGCTCTTTTCACCGTCGTAATATTATTGCTTACAAAATTACATATAATCGGCGGATTAAATATCAAATTGTTTAATTGTTAAGAATTATTATAGACATTATGTCGGCAACATCATTTTAAATATTCTGGATGTCTTTGCAGCCATACTACGGCATAAGAGCAGGTAGCAACTGGTTTCAGGCCCTGCTGTAAAGCATAATCATAAGCATACTTCACCAATTGAGAGGCAATACCCTGCCCCTCCAAAGGTGCAGGGACAATAGTGTGCAAAATTTCCAAATGCCCTTCACTCAAGCGATATTC